>CAZPBZ010000348.1:0-1502 GCA_964584765.1 uncultured Thermodesulfobacteriaceae bacterium | reverse complement strand
ACTAACTGATAAGGTCTGCCAAATCATGAAACAGCTCATCTTCCTGGTTGGCGCAGTCACGCAAGATGTCAGCCATGGCAGGATATGTATTTCCTTCTAACGCCCGTCCTTTGCAGTTACGCACGCCAAATAATGCAAATTCGCGCCATCGATCGCCAATTTCCGTCATCTTCCTGGAAATATTGAGTAGTCGCTTTTCTCCCAGAATTTCCGCGGCCTCTTGTAAAAAGGCCGCATAGATAAAACGAAATCCAGCGCCGCCGGTGCCGATCTCTTCCTGCATCCTGATAATGTGTCCGATATTAAGGGAGGCCCTGGATTCCCCCAGTTTTTCCGGCCAGTTTTCAATCCGCCTGGCCAGAAAACGGATACCTCTGACCCCGATGAGGGGAAAAGGGATTTTCAGCATGGTTTTGCAGACATCTCTTATGCCCCTGACAATAGCCGTGGCCATATCGACATGATCCGGCACACGGGTCAGGTAGTACATCTTTCCCTTTGGGGCCAAGGCGCCTTGGGCAAAACGCGCCTTCATCAGGTCCTTACGGGAACAGACAACTGGTTCGTCAAATACAGGGTCGCTGACAAGATATTCGGTGTCCTCCTTACCATAAACGATGATATTGTGAGCATTAAAATGGAACCTGAGCGCCGGAGGAAAGTAAGGAAGCCAGTAGACGCCGGTCTGCATTCCAACCGGAATCCCTTGGTCAATAATACGGTCAAGGGCATTCATGGCCTTCTCCTGGTCCCGGAATCTGTGCCTCCTGGTCTGAACTCCGAGTTCTTTGGTCACTCGTTTAAGGATCTGTCCGGTAGCACCACGAAATGTCGTCAGTGGCAGACCATTGATCTTGATAAAAGGGAAGTAGCCGAAAAACAGCGCCGCGCCGATGCCAAAGGCCAAGGACTCGGACATATTTATACCATGATGAAAGAGGAGATTAGCAGTAACTCCACTTTCGCAGTGGGCTGATTGCCGATGCACAAAATTGATTTTCAGGTTATTGGGGGCCATCATTAAGATCAAGACTTGAAGATTCCGGAACGTCAAAAAGCTGCTCTGCGGAAACATTGAAAATTTTGGCATATCGTTCCAGGATGGAGGCCTTAAGACGCCTGAATACAGCGGGTTTGAGATGCCGTCTCACTCTCCAGCGAGGCAGGCGGACATATTTGGCCAGAAGATTGGTATCCATCTGGTTTTTTACCATGTAATATGCCAAATGGCTTAGCTCCTGGGCCTGTATCCGCTTAATCACATCGTCCAATTGTTTACTTATGAGTTCCCATGCCTGTTTATTGGCAATATTGGCTGGTTCCCAGCCGATGCTCGGAGCCAAAACATAACGGCCATCATCGTCGATAGCGTATTTAATCTCATGCCACCGATCCAAGATGCCGCCATCCTGAGGTACGTTCTTTTTTAGCATTGACTAAATACTTTGTAACTATTCAGGTTGAAGACTGAAGGCTGAAGACTGAAGTACTTCAACCATCTC
>CAZPBZ010000347.1:0-1504 GCA_964584765.1 uncultured Thermodesulfobacteriaceae bacterium | reverse complement strand
CCCCGGAAGACTTCATGAGCGCTGAAAGGGCACGGAAAGTAGGTCTTGGTGCAGGGCTTAACTCAGAGGAAGTTGAGTCGATCTATGAAGTGGCTTGGAACTGGGTCTGTTCCTTGATATGAGCTTATATCTGCCATACCTTTTTGAGGCGAGCCTCAGCTCAAATGCTCATGTATGCTCCGGGCCAACTCTCTGGAAATCCCCGGCACTTTACTGATTTCTTCCGAGGAGGCCTGGCTCACCCTGGTCAGACTTCCAAAGTGCTTTAAAAGCGCCTGTTGCCGTTTTGGACCCACGCCTGAAATCTCACTGAGACATGAACGTAGTCTCTTGGTATCCCGTCTTTTCCGGTGAAAATTAATCCCGAACCGGTGGGCCTCATCCCTCACCTGTTGCAGGAATAACAGTACTGGATGATGCCGTGGCAAAATCAAGGGCTCAGACCATCCGGGACGGAAAATCTTCTCACCTTCATCCCTGATCTCCTTGGCAAGGGCCACAAGATCAAACTTTCCAAAAAGGCCCGCGGAATCCGCTACCTCAACTGCTTGTCCGAGTTGCCCACGGCCTCCATCTATCAGGAACAGGTCGGGCAGATCTCCTCTCTCCTTTCCCCGGGCGATTCTCCTTAGCATTACTTCCCTGATCATTGCGTAATCGTCTGTACCTCTGACTCCTTTGATATTGTAATGTCTGTAGCCTTTTTTGTTCGATTGTCCCTTGTAAAAGGCTACAAGGCTTCCGACGGGAAGCTCTTCCCCTGTTATTGAGATGTCCACGCCTTCAACTTTTTCAGGGGCATATTTTAGATTCAGTATATCCATCATAATGCCGGCCTTTTCCTGCCATACCTCGTGTTGTCTCTCAACGGAAAGCATGGCCTGCCCGGCATTTGTTTCGGCCATCTCAAGCAGTCTGCATTTTAGACCTCTTGCCGGCCTTCTGAGCAATACTGTCCTGCCGGCCATATCAAATAGCCATTCTGAAATCAGACCTGAATTTTCTACCTCTTTTGGAAGAATTATCTCCTTTGGTACAGGACTCTGTTGATAAAATTGACGAATGAATACAGATAGTATTTCCTGATCTGTTTCCTCAATAACCCTGTTCAAATGGTGTATCTCCTGGCCCTGCACTACTCCGTCCCGCACCCTGAGTACAGCCAATGTCGAGATATCTCCACTGCGAGCAAGGCCGATAATGTCCCAATTGGCGTGCATGTCTGCCACTATTGACTGTTTCTCAGCAACTTTCTCAATGGCGTAGATCTGATCTCTCAAGATCGCGGCCTTCTCGAACTCAAGTGCCTCTGAGGCCTCCTCCATCTGTGATCTTAAAATCTTAAGAAGGGGACCTGCCCTGCCCTTGAGGAATAGCTTTACCTGCCTTACCAGATCAGCATAATCCTTTTCTGAGATAGCCCCCACGCACGGGGCCGAACAGCGCCCAATCTGATGTAACAGGCAGGCACGAACCCTGGTCCTCATGGATCTGTCAGAGCAAG
>CAZPBZ010000346.1:0-1506 GCA_964584765.1 uncultured Thermodesulfobacteriaceae bacterium | reverse complement strand
TAGGATTTTTGCTATCCTTGTCTGAAAGGATCGGGTTTTTTATCAGCCAATCAATACCGATGGTTGGGTCTGCCCAAAAAATTCCGTACTCATCCCCATGGGTATAGAAATCAGTACATTTGTACATAACATCAACGCTTTCACTCAGCACGATGAACCCATGGGCATAACCCTCCGGCACAAAAATCTGTCGCCTGTTATCTGCTGAAAGATGGGTGCCAAACCACTGCCCGAACATAGGTGAGCCAATTCGAATGTCCACAACAATGTCAAATATTTCCCCTGTTATTACAAATACCAGTTTTCCCTGAGCATTTTTGAGTTGATAGTGAAGCCCTCGAAGGATTCCATGTCTGGAGTGGGAATAGTTGTCCTGAACAAACACCTGGTCTATTCCCCCTTCTGCATATTTCCTCTGATTGTAGGTTTCCATGAAAAAACCACGGGTGTCTTTAAATACATCCGGCTCGATCAGAAAAACATCAGGAAAGGCTGTCTTAGTAAATTTCACTGGCTTTTTCCTCTGAAAGGATCTCCATTAGGTACTTGCCGTAATTATTTTTCAACATATCTTTGGCGAGGTTTCTGAGTTGCCCCCGATCTATATAGCCAAGACGAAAGGCAATCTCTTCAATACACGCAATTTTGAGTCCTTGTCGTTCCTGAATGGCCTGTACAAAATCACTCGCCTGCAGGAGGGACTCATGTGTCCCGGTATCAAGCCAGGCAAATCCCCGCCCCAGAAGTTCTACTCGAAGCCGGCTATGCCGCAAGTATTCCAGATTGACGTCAGTGATTTCAAGCTCGCCACGGGCTGAGGGTTTGAGGCCTTCTGCTATCTCCACTACATCGTTGTCATAAAAATAGAGTCCGGGAACAGCGTATTTGGATTTGGGCTTTTTTGGTTTTTCCTCGATCCCAATAATATTTCCTTGTTGATCAAATTCAACCACCCCGTAACGCTCAGGATCACGCACCAAATACCCGAAGATAATACCACCTTTTTCAAAGCCGCTGCATCTCCTTAGTATGTCAGGAAGCCCATGTCCAAAAAATATGTTGTCCCCAAGGACAAGTGCCACTTTATCACTGCCTATGAATGGCTTTCCAATAATAAAGGCCTGAGCCAATCCCTCAGGGCGCGGTTGTTCTGCATAAGAGATGGAAAGGCCGCATTGTGAACCATCATGAAGAAGTTCTTTGAACCTGGGCAAATCCTCAGGGGTGGATATAATCAGTATCTCACGTATGCCTGCCAACATCAACACTGATAATGGATAATATATCATAGGCTTATCATAAACAGGCATAAGTTGTTTGCTTACCACACGGGTAATTGGGTACAGGCGCGTTCCTGAACCCCCAGCCAGGATTATTACTTTCATAATCTCATATCTCTATAGAATTTTACTCTGGTTTCATGGCCATCGCGCCCACTGCCAAATAGCTGATCCCTTTGGAAACCATTTCTTCGAAATCAGGAATCATGCGCCGCCCGTCCATTAC
>CAZPBZ010000345.1:0-1516 GCA_964584765.1 uncultured Thermodesulfobacteriaceae bacterium | reverse complement strand
CAGGCACTTCTGGCAGCGCATCCCCTTTCTGGGACGTCATCTTGGTAAAGAAGAAGTAGAGTGCCTGCAAATTGTCCTGGAATCCGGACAGGTAGTCAAAGCTGTTTACTATGTTCAAGGTATCCAAAGCTAAGCCTAATAACCAATTCAGGATATCTATGGACAGAATGGTTGCCCATCAGATTGAACGAAGGGGAATCAAAGATCCCCGTGTCCTGGAGGCAATGCGCAACGTGCCTCGGCATCTTTTTGTAGACGAGGCACTCTGGGACCAGGCCTATGGTGACTTTCCCCTTCCAATCGGGAGTAATCAGACAATCTCCCAACCCTATATCGTGGCCCTCATGACCCAGCAGTTAGGACTGAAGGGTGATGAAAAAGTGCTGGAGGTGGGAACAGGTTCGGGGTATCAGGCAGCTATTCTGGCTGAGCTTGCCAGGGTTGTGTACAGCGTGGAACGTATCCCTTCTTTGCTTCCAGGGGCCAGGAAGATCCTGGAAAAACTTAAATACACAAATATTATGCTCAAATTAGACGACGGCACATGGGGATGGCAGAGTGAGGCCCCTTTTGACGCCATAATCGTAACCGCAGGTTCTCCATCGGTGCCTCAGCCACTTATCGATCAGCTTAATGACCCAGGCGTTTTGATCATTCCTGTTGGAGATGAATACTCGCAGGTGCTTGTAAAAATCACCAAGTCCAACGGTAAAATCCATCAGGAAGATATGGGTGGTGTCCGCTTTGTGAAACTTGTGGGCGATCATGGTTGGAAGGCATAAGGAAGGCCTGCTTAAAATGACAAGAGTTGGAATTATTGGAGCAGGTCTGTGTGATCCGAAAATGAGTGCACTGGCAGAAGAAGTCGGCCGCAGGGTTGCTGAACACAAAGCCATCCTTTACTGCGGCGGCCTTGGTGGAGTAATGGAGGCAGCAGCCAAAGGGGCCGTTGAAGCAGGTGGCATCACTGTTGGTATTCTTCCCGGAGTCAAGGCCACTGACGCCAATCCGTACATCCAGATCCCTGTGGTCACCGGCATGGGGCACGCCAGAAACGTCATACTCGTCAGGAGTTGTGACGTGCTGATAGCCATATCAGGCTCCCATGGCACCTTGTCCGAAATAGCCCTGGCGCTCAAGATGTGGAAGCCTGTGGTTGGCCTGAAGACATGGAAACACCTTTCAGATGTTCACTACGTCAAATCGGCAGAAGAGGCAGTGGAAAAGGCATTTGCCCTGTTGCCTTAGCCCAGGCCCAACTTTCTCACGGCCCCTGAAAGACTTTCAAGCAGTTTTCTTTCGTCAATAGTAGTAAGCACCCTGTCCTCCATGAGCATGCGTCCTGCCACCATGACGTCCTGCACATCCCCGCTCCTTGCCACATAGACCAGGTGGGATACAGGATTATAGCAAGGCCGGAGGTGAACCTGATTCATGTCCACCACCACCAGGTCTGCCATGGAACCTTCACGCAGGCATCCAAGGTCCTCTCTGTGCAGGGCCTTTGCGGCCAAGG
>CAZPBZ010000344.1:0-1536 GCA_964584765.1 uncultured Thermodesulfobacteriaceae bacterium | reverse complement strand
AGATCAGCAGTCAAACGCTCAAGCCTCCTGGATTCTTCCACAATGACAGAAAAATCCGACCTTTTATCAGGATCTGTTGTGCCCTCCAGGTAAAACTGAGCAAAGCCCTTTATACTGCTCAATGGATTTCGTATCTCATGGGCCAGGACTGCGGCCATCTCACCCAAGGCCGCCATTCGCTCCTGTTTAAGCAGCCTGGCCTCCAGACGATAATTTCTGCGCCATGCCCAGAGAAAAAAGAACGTCAGCACCCATAAGGTGGTAAGGGAAAGTCCTATTAAAACAAGTTGAAAATTGGCCTTCCTTAGAATTGTCCGGGCCGGATATGGATGAAGAGAAACTCTCAGGCAGTAGGCCCTGGCGTTGTCAATAGGCTCAATTTTCTCCATCGCGCGAGGCTGTTCAAGATCAATATTATTCTCACTGCCGCTATTGCCCTGTTCAGAGAGGTGAAGATGCAGAGGAAAATCCAGGACAAATACATCTTCTCCAGTTGCAAGGGTAGAAAAATGGATCTTTGGCTGTTTCTCCAAAATCACTCTTTCTACATTGGAATCAATCCGGCTTCTTCCCACCATTAAAGGATTGGAATGGAGCAACACAGTACCATTCTGATCATAAAGGACCAGAAAGGCAAGATCATCCCATCTGTCAGTAGCTACGAGTTCGGGGAAAAACTCGTTCCTGAGACCGATCCTTTCCAAGGTAAAGCCCAGGCTCACAGCTATGTCCACTGCCCGGTTCTCAAGCAGATTCTTTGATCCCTCTATGGATATCCGGTAAATACCAACAGCACTGATTAATGCCAACACGGAGAAGAGTAACAATATTATTAATGCAGACACCAGATAACCCACGGAAAAAGTATTCTTAGACTGCTTTCCCCTGAAATATGAACTCATAAAGTAGTAAACTCCGGCGATTTAAGGCATAATTGTAATAAAAATATATTTTACTGCATGGGTTGTTTTGTGATAAGCATAATAACTGCTAAGGGGGAGGAAAACCATGAGATACTCAGAGGCTAAACAAGGAAGAATTTTTATTATTCGTCTTGAAGATGGAGATATTGTTCACAAAAAAATTGAAAAATTTTCCCGTGAAAAATCTATTAAAGCAGCAGCTTTAATCATTCTCGGTGGAGCTGACAAAGGTAGTAAACTTATAGTAGGCCCTGAACATGGACGCAGAGAACCAATTATTCCTATGGAACATGTTCTTGATAATGTCCATGAGATAGCCGGGACAGGAACGATTTTCCCGGATGAAAAAGGTAAACCTATATTACATATGCATATGGCCGGTGGAAGAAAAACATCCTCAGTAACCGGATGCGTTCGCAAAGGTGTGAAGGTATGGCATGTAATGGAGGTAATATTATTTGAATTAGTTGATACAACAGCAGTTCGTGCTTTCGAGCCAACTACAGGATTTGAATTATTAAGGCCTTAACCCGGACAAACCGGAATAGTGCCTTTAGTGAACTCAATTAGCATAATACTCTATGGCCTCCGGCAACAAATTCTTAATTTTTGC
>CAZPBZ010000343.1:0-1581 GCA_964584765.1 uncultured Thermodesulfobacteriaceae bacterium | reverse complement strand
TCCTTTGGGGTCTAAAGATATATCGCTTATGGTTGGATCAAAATCTCTGACAATCTCTACTCCGGATTCCTTTGCTTTGAGATCCATTAATTTGCACACCTCTTCCGCAATTGCATTCAGAGAGCATTTTTCATATTCAGGCTCTCGTTCCTTGGAGTAGTTGAGGAGGTCCATAGCCAGACCGGAGATCCTGTCAATATTCCTTTGCACCATGTCCCAGCCGGTACGAATACTATGTATATCCTCCTTCTTAAGTGCATTGTCTACTATATAAACTCCTCCCTTAAGACCGCCTAAGATGTTTTTGATACCATGGGCAAGTCCGGCTACAGTTTCTCCAGTGGCAGCCAACCTTTCGGATTTGATCAATTCCTGCTGTAGCTGCTTGATTTCCCTCAGATCGTGGAGGAAACTCACACTGCCGATGACCTCACCATCTTTATACAGAACAGTCCCTGAAAACTTAACCGGTATCTTGTCACCGTGCTTTCCCAAAACAAAGGTCTCTCGCCAAACATGCATTTCTTGTCTTTCTATTTCTTTGCCATGCAGACCTTGCATGATTTCTTCGGCTGTCTCTGGTGGATAGAGACTCCTTATATCAATCTTCCCTATTACTTCATCCTTGGGATATCCAAATATTCTCTCATCCCCTTGATTAAAGATCATTATTTTTCCCTGCTTATCAGTGCCGATTATACCGTCGATGGAATGTTGGATCAGATTGTCTTCAAACTCATATCTCTGCCTTATCTCCTCTGTGGCTTTCTTTACCTTGTCTTCGAGATTGTCGGTATATTCCTTGAGCATCCTCCTTAAACGAAGCCTTTCCTTTGCCCGTTTTAAGGCAACCGTCAGGGCTTCGTCCATAATAGGCTTGGTGATAAAATCAGAGGCCTCAAGTTGAAGAGATTGGATAGCCACGTCCATATCGCCATGCCCGGTAACAACTATCACCTCGGTTTCAGGGCTTATTTCCTTAATCTTTTTCAATACCTCGATGCCATCCATGCCGGGCATCTTTATATCAGTTAAGACAATTGGGGGGGCTTCTTTCTCAAATAACTCAAGGCCGCTTTTGCCATCCTCTGCCGTCAGCACCTCGTAGCCGTCACTTCTCAGCGACATTCCTACAATCTTCCTTGCCGGTTCTTCATCATCAATCAGTAAAAGCTTCAATAGATTATCCCACTGTTAGAATGTTATTTAGCATCTGGACATGGAGGGAATTTCAACAGGAATGTTGTACCAATCCCCACTTCGGTTTTTACGTCTATGGTCCCTCCATAATCATTGACAATTCCATAGCTGATGGACAGGCCTAATCCCGTTCCCACCCCCACTTTTTTAGTGGTAAAGAATGGTTCGAATACCTTATCCAGCACATGTTCAGGAATACCATTTCCCGTATCGGACACAGAAATTGCAACCTGTCCTTTGTCTGAAAATGACTTAACTGTTACCTTACCTCCCGGCTTGTCCTTTTCCTCAATGGCTTGCCGGGCATTGACAATCAGGTTCAAAATGACTTGCTCCAACTTATTACTATCTGCCATTATATGGGGCAGGTTATCATCCAGG
>CAZPBZ010000342.1:0-1603 GCA_964584765.1 uncultured Thermodesulfobacteriaceae bacterium | reverse complement strand
AGTAAAGGACCTTCAATGCCTCCCTGTCTATATCTTTCCGGCTGACACAGTGTTCCGGACGGGGAATTATCTTGGGGTGGTTTCCTATGTCCTCAAATAGATCGGGTTGCTCAGCAGGTAAGCGTTGGGCCGGCTGTGCAGATACAAAGCGCCTCTTTTTGTGAAACCTCTTTCTACGGTTGTTTTTATTGGCTTTTGATGAGGGTTTTGACATAAATATGGATAATAGCTTAATTCTATATTCTAAGAGTTAAGCCTCTCATCTATCAATTCAGCCACCCTTTCACCGGACAATAACATGCCTCCGAAAATAGGCCCCATACGAAACGACCCAAAGGTGGCGTTAGCTGCCATGCCGGCGACAAAGATGCCAGGGAAGGCCTCCTTGGTATTCTTCAACGTAGTATTCTCGGCAACTTCTGCCCACATGGACCGCTCTCCCATTATTTCCCCTGTATCTGTGAGAAGCCTTTCGCCTGTTTTTTTCTGCACGACCCTGAGAACCTCTGTGTCATGACCAGTACTCTCTACAACATATCCGGCTCTGACAGCCAAGGGATCCACATGGAATCCCGCAATATCCACGGCACTCCAATTGATCACCAAGCCGGTGACCCTGTTCTCCCGGACCATTACGTCTTCTACGGTCATGAGATTGAAAATCCTGGCACCGGCCTTACAGGCAAGACTGGTTAATGTTGAAGTGCACTCCACAGAGTCGGCTGTGTAATATCCGTCTCCTGCATCCTCTACAGAGATGCCGAGGTCTTTAAGGATAACAGCCCCTTGCTCTTGAACTACTATCTCGTTGAACATCATGCCGCCGCCCCACATTCCTCCGCCAATACTGAGTTTCCTCTCAAAAACAGCTACCTTGTGGCCCTTCTGGGCAAGACGCAGGGCTGCCATAAGGCCTGATGGACCAGCACCGACAATTGCAACATCCAGTTCAAGACAGTCAGAGAACTTGGTCATAAAACGGCTTAAAATAGCTCGACTAATCTTGATTTCATCCAAAGACATATATTTTAACCCTCCATAAACTTATTGACCAGGGCACATTACTGTGATCCGATAAATATGCAACGTTAGCATAATGCCCCCCTGAACAGGATATAGATCATGAGGACAGATCTGGTTGGGTTGGGCTTTGCCAAAGTGACTAATGATATGATATTATAATTTTGATTACATTGCAAAAAGCCTGAAATATGATTCCGCTCAAAATGCTCCAGATGCAAGGCGCTGAAATCAGCTCAAAGGTTAAAGGTTAAAGCTCAAAGAGCTATTGTAATCAACCCCTTTCAGCTTTCAGCTTCAGGCTTTCAGCTCTTATGCAACGCAGCAGATGGGGTATTTTCAGTGGAATCAAAGATGGGACAATTTTATCCGGAAAGGAGTAAAAAAATGAAGGGATTAGGCATTACTGTCACTGAACATCTGTTGAGCCACCAAAAAGAATCCGCAGCCACAGGGCGGCTGACAAGGCTTCTGCAAGAGCTTATCTTCGCGGCAAAAATCATATCTCGTGAGGTCAATAAGGCAGGACTTGTGGACATCCTGGGTCTCACGGGTGATATCAATGTGCAGGGGGAACGCGTAC
>CAZPBZ010000341.1:0-1612 GCA_964584765.1 uncultured Thermodesulfobacteriaceae bacterium | reverse complement strand
GCTCAGCTATATATTCACCTGCATACCTAGCTATGGCCAGTGCTATTATCTCCTTAGACCTTTTCTCCACAGTATCCTTGGTCTCTGTCTCTATCTTTTTAATCAGTTTAGCCGCGTCCTGTCTAACATCTGTCTCTAATGTCTCTAACAGACAGTCCTTGGCCTCCTGAACCGACATACCTGATACCTTTTCAAGCTGGCTCCTCTGTTTATTTAGCAGGTCCTTTATCTCTTCTCCCTTTCCCTTGAGGGTATGCTCTAACTGCTGCAATGCTTTTTCCTTCTCAAGGACCTCCATTTCCTTGTGGTCAACTAGCTCATATTTGCGATTTATCTGCTGATCTTTTTGCTGTAGACGCCCTTCTTGACTGCGCAGTTCGACCTTCCACTCCTTTATCTCTTTCTCGACCTCTTTTTTTAATTGAAATATTTCCTCCTGTCCCTGGATCCTGGCTTCCTTACGCAGTCTCTCTGCCTCTGCAAGGGCATCTTTCTTTAAGCACTCAACTTCCTCTTTTATTGAATCAAGTGTGGTAAAAGTCTTGCGTTTGGCAAGCCATATGCCTGCAGCTAAGCCAATACACGGACCCAAAATGGCCGAAATTAAAAGGTAAGAAAATTCCATGATGGGTGGCACCTCCCTTCCATATAGGATGGCCACACCCCATCTCGGCTCCATTGTGGAGCGCCTAATGACGGTTACATACGGATTTTGGCAGGCGGTTGAAATCCGGGCCGGGATCGACCCAAAAAATATGCTGTGACTATTAAAGGCCCGTTAGGTATAAAACATCCCTCTTCTGAATCAGTCCAAAGCCTTTTCCCAAGCCCCGAATTAAGATGATCAACTTAGTTTTTTTCGAGTTTTTGCTTAAGAGGATTTTGTTCGCAAAAAAAATCCTCTTTAAAATAGTCCAGCTATTATTGCAAATCGGCCGGATTTCCAAAACAATTTTATGGCATCCCTTAACCATGCGGTCAGGTCTGGCCGTTGCTCAATTTTCCCTAAACACATCACATGGATGTGCAACCTATTACCATGTCCGTTTTATATATATGAACCCGAACGGGGTTATAGCCCATATAATCCCCCGCTTATGCCGTGTCGACAAAATCTATTGAACCTGGTAAACCAGGTGGGCGTCTCATCCGCTATTCGGGAAAGAGATTTCTCTCCTTCCATCCCTATGCGAAGAGGAGACCCCCTTGTATAGAGAGTTGGCTCAACAAACTCTGCCAATCACCAACACAGCAGGGGAAAAAACTCAAGTTAATTCTTCTATTTTATTAAAATACCACGATCTGTCAATTTAATCCATTGCTGAATCAATTTTGGCAACCAATCGACTGGTTTTGCTAACGACCGTCTCTTTTAATTCCCTCAATTGATGCATAGCTAATATATAGTCTTTACCTACGTTAAGCATGGCTAAAACCACCATCTTGTGAGGGGCCAAGCCCTTGTTTGAGGTCTCCTGTTCTCTAACCTTCGCTTGAACATATTCTACGACTTCCTTGACATCAACCTCCGGATCATCGGCCTTCAGTTCATACACCTGACCAAAAAAATTAAATTTTATTTGTGTCGTTTCCAATTTGTCTAGACGCCCAA
>CAZPBZ010000340.1:0-1614 GCA_964584765.1 uncultured Thermodesulfobacteriaceae bacterium | reverse complement strand
TGATTTATTTCGCAGCCGGGGAGTTGAAACTCTTCACTCTTCACTGGCTCCTGGGAACGATCCTTAGCTCTTTGTTTCTACTCATCATAATAGTGTTTCAGAACGATATTCGCAGGGCGCTGGCTCAGATGGGTCAGACCCCTTTTCCGAAACTTCGGATAAAGACCTTCCAGGCCCTTGAGGAAATTGCAAAGGCAGTCACTACTTTAACAGAGAGCCATACAGGCGCCTTGATAGTACTTGAGAGGGATGTAGGGTTAATGGACCACCTTGAGTCAGGAGTGACAATTGACGGGAAAGTAAGTAGTGCCTTGCTCTGTACAATATTTTACAAGGGATCTCGGTTACATGACGGTGCGGTAATTATTCAAAAGAATAGGCTTTCAGCGGCTGGATGTGTGCTGCCCTTGAGCACAAACCCAAACATCAGCAAACGCCTGGGTACCAGACACCGGGCAGCTATAGGTATAACCGAGCAGACCGATGCGGTAGTAGTCGTCGTTTCTGAGGAGACCGGCAGTCTCTCTGTGGCCATTGCCGGAAAAATCACCAGAGACATAGATCTGGGCACGCTCAGGCGTATCCTGCAGAACGCCTTTGCGCCTGAAGAAACTGAAAAACCATGGTGGCGAAGGAGGATAATTTAGCCTGTGCGCCGGCAAGGTTCTATTCGAAAAGATTGGGTTATCAAGTCACTCTCACTGGGATTTGCTTTGCTGCTTTGGTTCTTTGTGGTTGGACAAGAAAAGGCCGAGGTAAGCGTTTCCATTCCACTTGAATTGGTAAATATACCAGTGGATCTGGTAACAGCCAACGATATTCCTTCTAATATTGATGTTAGGGTCTATGGCCCCCGTAGCATGATTCGCGCCATGGCTACAAAGGGTATTTTGAAAGTAATTGATCTTAAAGACGCAAAACCAGGCAAAAATACTGTTTACATATCACCTGATAGCCTTTCTTTGCCCGGGGCAATTCGAGCACTTAGTATACAGCCTAGCAATGTTGAAATAGTGCTGGAGCCTCTCGTGTTAAGTGATTTCCCAGTAAGGCCTGTTCTAAAAGGCGTGGTTGCCAAATATCACAAGGTCTTAAACACGGAAGTATATCCTCCGAGGGTAGTTATTTCAGGGCCTGAAAGTGTAATAAAGGCCATGAAGGACGTAAGGACATTCCCAGTGGACCTTGATGGGGCTTCGGATAATATTACCAGGGAGGTAGGTCTGGATCTTCAGGGACTCCATGTATCACTTGAAGAAAAGGGAACATATAAAGTCACTGTACATATAGTGCCTGCCCAGGGCACAAGGCGCATCACTCATATACCGGTGCAAATTGAAACCACCAAGTCAGATGTTTTATGGTGGCCCAGAATAGTAAGCGTGACTTTACGAGGGCCCATGCTGGATCTCAGAGAAATCAAAGTCACAAATATATATGTTGGGATTTCAGTGAATGGGCTTGAGCCCGGCATCCATTCGGTGGAGCCTGAATGTATTGTCCCTGAAGGTTCCACGTTAATGGAGATAACACCCCGAAATATCAAAGTGAATATTCCTAAGGAAAAAATTGAGGAATTGAAGGATTTAGGAGATCATTAAATGCGCAATTTGT
>CAZPBZ010000339.1:0-1629 GCA_964584765.1 uncultured Thermodesulfobacteriaceae bacterium | reverse complement strand
GCGGCATATCAGCTTGGTGTTGACGGAAAATCACTGTCATGGACAAAAATTTGTCGTTTTGTGAAAAAAAATTGTAACTACTCAGGTGGACAGACTGAAGGTAGAAGGCTTTTAGGGACAAATCATGCGCGATCACACAAAATGCGGAATCATAAAATGATAATGGAAATGCACGGCCTTTATTGCAAAGCCCGCTGCCATGGCCAGGGGGGATTTACCATGCTTGAGCTGATGGTCACCATAGCCATCATAGCCATCCTATCTATCATCGCAGTGCCCGATATTATCAATTGGTTGCCCAATTACAGGTTAAAAGCGGCGGCAAGGGATGTAATTTCGAACTTCCAGAAGGCAAGGATGGAGGCATTAAAAAGAAATACAGATGTAGTAATTAGTTTTACTACCGGAGCTTACGCGCCAGGCGGCCAGGTCGGGAGTTATCGGATATTTGTAGATAATAATCCTGGCAATGGGACATTTGATGCGGGAGAGCGCGTTCTGGCCCAGGTGACTATGCCTAAAAACGTATCGCTTTATACTACAAACTTTACCGGAGATACCGCTGGCTATAACTCTCGAGCATTACCCTGGAATAACAGATGGGGAAGTGTAGAAATCAGAAACAACAAGTCCAGATACTATAAGGCGTCACTGTCCTCCGCAGGTCATGTCAGACTTCAAATGAGCAGTGACGGTGCAACTTGGAATTGAAGACCATGAATAAAATAAGCCATGTTAAGTCAAACAAGAAAGGTTTGACCCTAATTGAGCTCCTTGTTGCCATGGCCATCACCGGCATTGTGGCTGGCGCTATATTCACGGCATTTCAATCCCAACAGAAAGGCTATCTCATCCAGGAACAGGCCGCGGAAATGCAACAGAACCTCAGAGCGGCAATGGATTTTATGGTCAGGGACATCAGGATGGCCGGCTATTCACAAGGTGCCCCAGGATTTGGAATAACGGATATTTGTCCCAGGGATAAAACCTATACTATAGATGTTACTATCACAGGTAATGGTGCCTTTGAATTCACAGCCGATTTTGATGACAACGGTACACTGAGTGGCGGTGAGACTATTTCCTATTCTGTATACGACTCTCCTGTTGATGCTCCTGACGGGATAAACGACCTCGGGAGAAACAGTGGCGCAGGCAGACAATTAGTCGCAGAAAATATCGAGGCCCTTGGTTTTGCCTATGCCTTTGATGCAGATGGTGATGGCAATCTAGACACCTATAGCGCAGGCGGCAATCAAGCGGTCATCTGGGCCGTTGATTCAGATGGCGATAATAATCTGGACCGGAACCTGGATACAAACGGTGATGGCAATATTGACGAGAATGATGGTCCAGGAGCCGGCGGGAATGGCCTTATAGGCGGAGCAGCCATCGCCGATGTAGCCCTACAAGATATCCGTGCCGTGCGTATCTGGATGCTCGCAAGGACCAGACACGGGGACAATAGCTTTCTTAACACTAAGACTTATACCGTTGGAAACAAAGTAATAACACCAAATAATAATTTACGCATGAAGCTTCTTGAAACAACCGTAAAATGCAGAAATCTGGGACTATAATCGATATGAATAGAGACGGTCAAAGAGGTTTTACCCTGATAGAGATATT
>CAZPBZ010000338.1:0-1637 GCA_964584765.1 uncultured Thermodesulfobacteriaceae bacterium | reverse complement strand
TATGGCAAAATACACAGGAATCAATCATCTGGCAATGGCAACCAGAGACATGGATTCGACCATCCGCTTCTGGCGTGATTTGCTCGGCATGCGCATAGTAGCGGGTCTTGGACGGCCTGGATACAGGCAATATTTTTTTGAAATATCAGAGCACGACATGATTGCCTTTTTCGAGTGGCCAGAAGTGGATAAGGCTTCGGAAAAGGATCACGGCGTACCAGTCAGGGGTCCCTTTATCTTCGACCACGTCTCATTCGAGGTACAAAGTGAGGAAGACCTGTGGGAGTTGAAAGACCGAATAGAAGCCGCTGAGATCTGGGTCTCCGAGGTCATTAATCATGGATTCATCCACTCAATCTATACCTTTGATCCGAACAACATCCCCATCGAGTTCAGCGCTACTGTACCAGGTGTAGATATAAGAAAACATCCTAAGATGAGAGACAAAAAACCCACCGCTGTCGCTCAGGAAGGGCCTGAGTCCCAACCCGGACATTGGCCTGAAAAGACAAAACCAACGCCGCACGAGGAACGTATGGTTTATCCGGGAGACGGGATGATTCTGGCAGAAGATGACGACGCAGGGAAAAGGGATAATACCAAGCGATAAACTCCCATCTTTTCCTTTGGAAAACTGCACACCCTATGAGACTCGGCATAATTTCCGATATTCACGGAAACCTTGAGGCATTAAAGCAAGTTTTGGCAGATATTGATCAGTCTGAGCTAAACGGGGTGGCATGTCTGGGAGACAATATTGGCTATGGCCCTGAACCCGAAGAGGTTGTCAAGCTGATTCGCAAGCGAAATATTCCCTCTATCATGGGAAACCACGAACTGGTCATCGTGGATCCAAGGTATTTGGTTGAGATGAATCCCATGACCAGAAGATCCTCAGTCTTGACTCTTGATCTCCTTTCCCGGAACACCATTGATTATATCCATGGTTTAAGACCCTCCATGATCTTTCATGGGGCCTTATTAGTACACGGCTGTCCCCCTGACTCTATTACTACCTATCTGTTTGAGCTTTCCAATGTGCAACTCAGTCAACTTTTTCCGGCAATGCAAGAAAAGATATGCTTTGTGGGACACACCCACGACCTGGAAATCATCAGCTTTGATAGAGGCAAGGTCACACGAGCCTCTTTACCAGAAGGTCCTGCCCGACTTCAAGCAGGGCAAAAATATATCATCAATGTGGGAAGTGTGGGGCAGCCCAGGGATGGAAATAACAAGGCAAAATATGTTATTTGGGATACCTGTTTCCAAAGGATTGAGGTTAGGTTTATTCCTTACGACATTGCGGCAACAGCAAACAAGATCCTGAAACTTGGCTTTCCGGTTTTTTATGCGAGACGTCTCTGGTAGGTTCTTTCCTGAGGGTTTTGATATGAAGATAATCGGCAAGTATGAAGTTTGTGGTCTCCTTGGTAAGGGTGGCATGGGTACCGTCTACAAAGTGCGTATGCCAGTAGTGGGCAAGGTTGTAGCGTTGAAGCTTTTTCGGCCACATCCCAATTTGGTCACCCTTCTCGGTAAAGAGGAAGCCAGAAGGTACTTTGTCACGGAAGCTATTACTATGGCAGGGCTGCGACATCCCAACATTATAGCCATATGGGACTTCCATGACTCCG
>CAZPBZ010000337.1:0-1640 GCA_964584765.1 uncultured Thermodesulfobacteriaceae bacterium | reverse complement strand
ATACCAATTTAAACGATCATCCCCGGTTCAAGGACAAAAATCCCTCATCAGAAAGATTGGCAGAGTATATCTACAGCCGTGTCAAGGAAGATCTCAAGCCTTTTAGCGAGATAGATCTGGCAAGAGTCACTGTCTGCGAGACATCCAAAACCGGAGTGACCTATTGGGAGGACTGAGATTATCGGTTTCCGAGACCTTTGTGAGCCTTCAGGGAGAGGGCGCATGGGCCGGATGGCCCTGTTTTTTTATTCGTCTGTCAGGCTGTAACCTCAGGTGCACTTATTGTGACACACGATATGCCTATAATGAGGGAGAAAAGAGGGATATCCCGGGTCTTATTAAGGAATGGAGGCAGAGCCGGATTGGCCTTGTGCAGGTTACCGGAGGAGAACCGCTCTTTCAGGCAGAAACGTTCATATTGCTTGAGGCCCTGCTGAATGAAGGGGCCAAGGTTCTTCTGGAGACCAACGGAAGTCTGGCCCTTAGAAATGTCCCCAGGGAGATAATCAAAATAGTTGATCGAAAAACCCCTGGGAGCGGCATGGAAAATTTTTTTCTTAAAGAGAACCTCCAGTGGCTAAATCAAGGGGATCAACTCAAATTTGTGATAACGGACAGGGAGGATTATGAGTGGGCACGGGAAGAGGTTATCAGACTGTGCCTTTCATGTTATACAGAGGTCCTGTTTTCTCCCGCATGGGGAGGGCCGGCGCCTTTTCAGTTGGCTGAATGGATTATAGCAGACAGGATTTCTGTGAGGTTCCAGATCCAGTTGCATAAAATCCTTTGGGGAGAGAAAAGGGGTTTTTGATGGTAAAAGGCGTTGACAGGATTATTTAAATAATGTAAAAGCAATTTGAAGTAAATTATGAATGGGGGTTCATTCGGTCTAAGTTCCTATTTTTATTAGATGTCGGGCCTTCGGGGGAAGGAAACAGAAAAAATGATTAGTCTTGATTATTCATTATTTGCAGAGATTATAGGTTATTTGATCCTGTTGGTAATCCTGAATGCTATTCTCTACAAGCCTATTCGCAGGTTGCTTGCAGAGCGTGCATCCCGGATGTCGGCTATTCAGAGCGATGTTGATAAATATGAGCGCAATGCCGAGCAGCTTCTTAAAGATTTTGATACGAAGCTGGCCGAAGCTCGCGGATCTGGGCAAGGGGCAATGGAGAAGTTGAAGCAGGATGCCAGGGAGGAAGAGCATCAAATAACTGAAGCCAGCAATAAGGAGGCCGACGCCAGGAAACAGGAGTTGATGGCAGAACTTACATCAGAGATCGATGCGGCAAGGAAGGACCTTGCGGCAAAAGTTGAGGCCTTTGCTATGGATATTTCGCAGAAGCTCCTGGGGAGGGCTATATAATGAAATATACGAGGAAGGGTTGGGCTGGTATCTGGTTTATAGTCGTGGCTTTTTCTTTTGTTGCCCTTTTGATAACCATGGGAGGTTGGGCAGGGGCTGCCGACGAAGAGGCTGTGCACGATACTCCGGGTGTTGAATCAGTCCATGATACTGCTACCGGAGGAGGTCATGAGATGGCATCCCACGGTGAAGAGGGTGCTGCGGTTCATGGAGAGGGCCACGAGGCTGCCGCCCACGGAGAAGGTCATGGAGAACATCACGGGCTGACTCA
>CAZPBZ010000336.1:0-1648 GCA_964584765.1 uncultured Thermodesulfobacteriaceae bacterium | reverse complement strand
ATCACTGCTTCTTTGCCTGGCTATAAGTTGTACAAAGGCATCGTCGGGTGAAAAGATAATGTCTGGAAACCCCAGCGCAATCAAGGCGTCCTGCACAAAGGGATAGGCCTGATCCAGTGTATAAGGTGCACCGAATTGCAAATTCATGATCAGGTAGGCCAGATGCACATCAAGGGCGGCGCCATCGCGAAAATACGCTGGAATATCCCATTTCCCTTCCCTCAGAACAATGAATATTTTTTTGATCCCAGCCAGCCACATCTTTTCTATCAAATAGTGGCAAGCCACTTTGGGACGCATCTCTTGCTCGGAATTCATTGAACTGAAACCAACAGGATACAGCTCTTTACTGCAGGGCAAGGGAGCAATACGCGTCGCCTGACCACCGGCAGGGATCAAGCCGATCACTTCTCTGCGTTGTTCTCTATCTACTGTGTCATTTATAATCGTACAGTGTTCCTTTCGTTAATTCGTCCACTTTGCCAAAACCAGTCGTATGTACTCTTGATACCCGCCTCCAAACCAATCTTGGACTGCCAACCCAGAGCCTTAAGCCTACTCACATCCAGCAGCTTCCTGGGAGTACCGTCGGGCTTCGAGGTATCCCAGACGATCTCTCCCTCAAATCCGACAACCTTGGCCACAAGGTGTGATAATTCAAGGATTGTAATGTCCTCACCGCATCCGATGTTGATGAGGGGATACCGGAGTGTGCCTACCGAATTGTTGGAAGGTCGATTGCCTGTATTCAGCAGCCCATCAAACTCATCATCCGGCGCTTCCATAATAAAAAGGCAGGCATCCGCCATGTCATCCACGTGGAGAAACTCCCGGCGAGGAGATCCAGTGCCCCAGAGGATTACCTTTGACTCGCCGGACCCAGGTGATGATGACTTGAGCTTTGCCTCGTGGAATTTGCGAATAAGGGCTGGCAGGACATGGCTGGTCTCCAGATCGAAGTTGTCGTTGGGACCGTACAGATTTGTGGGCATAACCGCCAGAAAGCGAGTTCCATACTGCCGGTTGTATGATTTGCACATCCCGATGCCAGCGATCTTGGCAATGGCATAAGGCTCGTTGGTTGGCTCAAGCAGGCCTGTAAGAAGATACTCTTCCTTAAGAGGCTGGGGAGCCATTTTAGGGAAAATGCACGAACTCCCCAGGAAGAGCAGCCTCTTGACACCGGCCCTATATGCCGCCTGAATCACGTTGGCCTCGATCATCAGGTTTTTATAAATGAAGTCTGCCGGGTACTTTTTGTTGGCCAGTATGCCCCCAACTTTTGCAGCAGCCAAAACGACATAATCCGGCCTTTCAGTCTGAAAGAAGCGCTCCACTGCCTCCTGGCGAGTGAGATCCAGCTCCGCGTGAGTACGTGTAAGCTGATTTGTATAACCTTGCTGCTTGAGTACACGAAGCAGTGCCGATCCCACCAGTCCACGGTGACCGGCAATGTAGATTTTGTCGAATTGTTCCATAGTACCTTAGTAATTATTTTCGCGTTTTTTCTGGCAGAAAATTCTGAAACACAATCACGAAAACACGAAAGATTGAAAGCACGAAATAAAACAACATTCAGGCTTTCGTGTCTTCGTATTTTCGTGCTTTCGTGATCAATTTTTTTATCTTCAAACCTTTTTGGTTCCGG
>CAZPBZ010000335.1:0-1648 GCA_964584765.1 uncultured Thermodesulfobacteriaceae bacterium | reverse complement strand
GTCTACCGAAACCAGTCTTGACACCCCTTTATCCTCCATAGTAACTCCATAAAGGACATCAGCAATCTCCATCACCTTCTGGTTATGAGTAATAAGCACTACCTGGGACTGCTCTGATATCTTTTTTATGAACCGGTTAAACCGTAGAGTATTGGCTTCATCAAGTGTGGCATCCACTTCATCCAGCAGGCAGAAAGGACCAGGCTTTATAAAATGGATAGCAAGAATCAGGGCCATTGCGGCCAATGTCTTTTCCCCTCCTGAAAGGAGATTCAGATACTGGATTCTCTTTCCGGGAAGCTGTATCAAATAGTCTATCCCGGAATCCAGTATATTGTCAGATGAGGTCAAACCCAGTTTGGCAGTCCCCCCTTCAAATAGTAAAGGGAAGACCCTGGAAAGGCTCCCGTTTACTGAGTCCAGGGCCTCTTTAAACCTGGTCCTGCAGGTACGATTGATCCTGCCTATGGCCTGCTCGAGGTCTTCGATTGAGCTGATAAGGTCGTCTTTCTGGGAATTAAGATAGTTCCATCTATCCTCAAGCTCTTTGTATTCTTCAACAGCAGCAAGGTTCACAGACCCAAGGCGATCTACCTTGCGGACTATATCACTGATCCGCTCCTTTGCCTCATCAGGAGAAAATGGAGAAATGCGCCATTTATCACAGAATTCTTCTATGTCGGCCCGATAGCGATCCATAGCTGTTTTTTTCAGATACAAAAGGCCCTGTTCCACTTCGGAAAGGGCAAGCTCATTTTGATGAACCCGTTCTTCAATAGCTCTGAACCGGGTCTGCAAATCATTGATCTTGCCTCGCAATCCGGCAACAGCCTGACGGGTGTGATCGTATTTTGTTTCGGCCTCTTCCAGGTGCCTTTTTTCAATCAGGACCTTGTTCTCCTTGGTCTCAACCTCCAACCGCACATCTTTGAGAGACCGTGCCCTGTTCTCAAGTTGGACTGCCAGGCTTTGCTTTTCTGCCAGCATCGTTTCCTGATCCCCGGCTATCCGGTCCTTTCTATCAGCAAGTCTTCCGAGCTCCTGTTCCCTTTCCTGAAGCTGAGTCTGAACGCGGGCCATTTTTATTCTATATTCCTCAAGGGCCTTTCTCCTGCGGGAGAGCACCTGTTCCTGCTGTCTCAAGGCATCCTCACGGCCCTTTATCTGTCCCTCAGCTTCAATCCTGGCCGAAACGGCAACTTCAACAGCCTCCTCCAACCCTTCAAGGGATATCTCTACATCAAGTATCTCCTCTTCGGCCTCTTCAATCTCCAAATCTATGCGTCTTGACCTCTCTTTCTGAGCCTCAATTTCCATGAGTAAGCTGTCTACTTCCTGTTTATGACCAGCCAGGTCTTCAAGAATCCGGTTTTTTTTCTTATTGATTTCCTTGAATTCGGCCTCAGCCTTTAAGAGTTCTTTGCTTATCTCATCTTCCTCACTACGGATCTGCATTGAAGATTCATGAAGTTCCTTTTCACGTACAGTTAATGTGGAAACCTCAGCCTTTCTTGCAAGTATCCCCGAAGATGCCTTGTCTTTGTCCCCAAAGACCAGTTCACCCCATGGAGTGAGGATCTCACCATCCAGGGTGATGTAAAAAAGGGCTTTCTTGTCAGTATTGCGTACATTAAAAGCAGTCTTCAAA
>CAZPBZ010000334.1:0-1656 GCA_964584765.1 uncultured Thermodesulfobacteriaceae bacterium | reverse complement strand
CTTGTAAATCTTTTGGGCAGACGGTGAAGTTATAAAATCAAGAAACATCCCGGCGTTATCAGGGTGCGGGGCATTTTTTAATTCGCATACATAATAGTTGGTCCTGTCTCTCTGATCGAGATCTTCACCAGGCTCAACCACATCAAACGCAAGGCCGGATTTGACCTTTGCGTGTATTGCTTCCGTGGCCCATACAGGCCCTACGTCAACCGTCTTTCTTGCAATACGTAATGGGGTCTCTCTATGATGAACAACCGTAAAAATCGTTGTTCCTTCAGCACGCTTTTCCTCCATTATACGATGGACCAACCTATCCCCGCCTGCCTGCCTGTACATATCCATAATATGAAAAGCAATGTCTTCATTTTCAGGGTCAGGCTGTGAGATGCGGACATCATCCCGCGCCAGGTCCGTAACAGAACCTATCCTTGCAGGGTTTTCTTTCACCACCATCAAGGTCAACCTGTTATGCAGATACAGGTGATAGTCTCCCTTATTGATATGGCCGGACTGTTCCAGTATCTTCATTGCTTTTTCATTTACTGAAGTGTAAACATCCGGATAAATGTCCAATATTTTATCACCAAAAATGGCGCCGCCGGATAAGATCTGCTTCAGCTCAAGTCCGGGAGGAAGGGTCTCATAGAAAATTCTCTTGATGTCAGGGTATTCCTTTTGGAAGGCAGAGATGATCTCTTCCATTGCCATGAATTGATTCCCTGCCATAAAAAGGACAAGATCAGATGAATCCGCAATTTCCAGATTATGAAGATCGTCTGACCTGTCAGATGGAATTACCGGAAGGTCCTTTTTATTCATAACGTTATTTTATTGACCAACTGTCTTGACAAAGGGGGCCACCTTAGGTAACGCACATCCATGTCTAAGAAACACAAACAAAAGAGTCAAAAAGATAAAAAAGCAGATCTTACGAAAACCCTGAGCATAAAGAGATTTGCTATTACTTATCTGGTACTTATGACCCTCTTTTTTCTCCTCATAGCCTTGGAGCCCATACAGAATGTCATTGACTTAAACGGCCTTTATACAAAGGCAATAATATTCATTACAGCAAAGATTTTAGAAATAATGGGCATATCGTGCATGTGCCAGGGTTCAGTTATTACCATATCCGGCATAAGCCTGGATGTAAAGTTCGGCTGCAATGGCCTTGAAGCGGTAATGATTTATACAGTGGGTATAATATCTTTTCCGACCACATGGGAAAAGAAGCTTTTAGGCATCGTAGCGGGTTTTATAGTGATACAGATAATAAATATCATAAGGATTGTAGCGCTGGCCTATTCATGTATATATTTTAAAACCCTCTTTGAGTACATTCACATCTATATAGCACAGGGTATGATGATCGCTGTTGCCCTGGGGATCTATTTGCTCTGGATTGGCTATGCAAAAGAAGGCCCTTAAGGTCGTCCTTATCTTTATTGGTGCGTATCTGATATTTTTAATCCTTTGGATAAACATCAAAGATTACTACGGATATGCCATAACATATTCAGTATCAAATATGGTTATGCCGATAAAGGATGTGATGCTTGAATCTATTACCAGAAAAGGTGACAAAATAGAGATTGTATTTTACAGACACATCTATCGTGCAGAAATAATAGCAGATATTTCCATAAAGACATCTTT
>CAZPBZ010000333.1:0-1661 GCA_964584765.1 uncultured Thermodesulfobacteriaceae bacterium | reverse complement strand
ATCTCCAAGACACCCATATCTATTTCAACGCCCTTGGCCTTACCCACTGCGGTAATTGGCACCTCAACCTGAACCTCTTCGTCCATGAGGACTTCGTAAAAGTCTATATGGCGTATTTTGTCATCCACTGGGTGCAATTGCAGATCCTTGATTAGGGCGGTATAACTACTGCTGTCTCCATTGTTTTTTAGATTCAAAGTAAAAAGCAATGGCTCTCCACCTGCTGAATTCATAAGATTGTTTAACTCATGAGCATTCACAGAAAAAGATATAGTCTCGGCTTTTGGCCCATATATCACCCCCGGGATCTGCCCTGAATGGCGGAGTTTGCGGGCCACCCCTTTCCCGGCCTTTGTACGCGCCTGTATATCTATTGCCACATTTTTCATTGAAAAAACTCCTTTTTAAACAAATAATGAACTTACTGAATCTTCGTTATGTATGCGTCTTATAGCCTCTCCTAAAAGGGCAGATACAGACAAAACCTTGATTTTGTCAACCTTTTGGGCCTCTTCGTTGAGAGGAATCGTATTTGTAACCACTAAGGACTCAAGGACCGATTCCTTGATACGACTTATTGCAGGACCTGAGAGTACCGGATGTGTTATACAACCATGGACCTCATTGACACCATGTTCCTTGAGTGCCTGAGCCGCCTTGCAAAGGGTGCCGGCAGTATCCACCATATCGTCCAGTATGACAGCCGTCTTCCCCTTTACGTCTCCAATAATATACATGACTTGTGACTCGTTAGGCCGATCCCTGCGCTTGTCTATTATGGCCAGTCCGGCCCCAAATCTCTTGGCAAAGGCCCTGGTCCGCTCCACGCCACCTGCGTCAGGAGACACCATCACTACTTCTCCTGAAAATTTTTTTCTGAGAGAATCGAGCAATACCGGAGCAGCAAAGAGGTGATCCACTGGAATACTGAAAAAACCCTGAATCTGCGGGGCATGGAGATCCATGGCAAGGATCCTCCTGGCACCTGCAGTGGTGATAATGTCCGCCACGAGCTTGGCGGAAATAGGCACCCTTGGGGCTACCTTCCGATCCTGTCTGGCATAACCATAATATGGCAACACTGCCGTAATTCTCCTGGCTGACGCCCTTCTCAAGGCATCTACCATTATGAGAAGTTCCATCATATTATGGTTTACAGGGGGACAAGTGGGCTGGATCACAAATACATCCGCACCTCTCACGTTTTCCCCTATCTCCACGTACACTTCACCGTCGCTGAAGGTTCGCACAGATGCCCTGCCAAGAGGCATGCTCAGATAATCACATATTTCCTGAGCCAGGGCAGTATTAGCGTTTCCAGTAAAGATTATCATATTATTTATTGACATAGCCTAAACCATTAACTCTTAACTCATAATTGCATAGTGGCTGGGGTGGGAGGATTCGAACCTCCGAATGCGGGCTCCAAAAACCCGTGTCTTGCCACTTGACGACACCCCAAACTATAAACTCTCTACCAATAAAGTGTGAAGGCCCCTGTTGACTTCAAGAATAGAGACTGCCCTTTGGGCCTCTTCCTGAGACAGAAAGGACCCAAGGACCGTCGATCCACTCCCTGACATCAAGGCCGCTTCAGCTCCAAGTGCCATAAGCTCGGCCTTGATCCGGCCTATTTCAGGATATTTGCCTGTAATCACCTT
>CAZPBZ010000332.1:0-1685 GCA_964584765.1 uncultured Thermodesulfobacteriaceae bacterium | reverse complement strand
ATCTTAGGGTCAATCTCGAAGTGGAAGCTCTCTTTATGCAAGCTGCTTAAGGGGTAAGGTCAAGATGAGAATGCAAGATCAGAAATGGATGGTCTGGAGCTTGGTTGTCATATGTTTTTTAGGATACATTCAAAGCCTGGCGTTTGCCCAGGATCCCATTACGCAGGAGATCCAGTCAGACGAAGGTGAAAATGCCTTGCCTGATTCTAATGCAACTGTTGTAGTAAAGTCTCCCTTTTCTGGAGCCAAAGCTGGTGAACGTCGTCAAATGGACATTACTCTGGATAATATGGATATATATCCTGTCCTGGATCAGGTCCTGGGGCGCATTTTGGAGCTTAACTATGTTGTAGATCCAGTCATTAAGGGGACAATTTCACTTAATATCAAGGGCAATTATACCAAGAGTGAATTTCTTGATCTATTCAATTCCATACTACAGATACAAGGTCTGGCTATAACCCGCGGCGCCCAGGGTCTTTATAAGGTAGTACGGAAGGCCAGCAGTGCCATAGCCGGATCAGAAGTGGTAAACATCGGAGAACAGGTCCCCCATCCAGGAGACGTAATCAGTGTCTTTCAACTTCAATACCTCTCGGCAGCCTATGTAATCGCAAATCTCAGGAATTTTATCTCACCCGGGGCGGTCATTGTGGCCGAGCCAAGCTCCAATACCGTTCTCCTGGTGGATACTGCAGAAAATGTGGCCAAGTTGTCCAAAATATTGGCTTTAATGGACACGGATCTTTTTAAGGATATACATTGGCGTTTCTATACTCTGGAGCACACCGATGTGGACGATCTGTCAAAAGACCTTGATAACATATTCAAAACAAAGGGGCTTTACATAAGGCCGGGTATCGATCCGGGCGGTCTCCAGATCATGCCCTTAAAGACCATCAATTCCTTGCTTGTAGTGACCAAGTGGGAGGAAGTCCTGGATATGGTGGGTCACTGGGTTACCCAACTGGATCAGGAGATATCACAGAAGGGGACCCAGGTCTATGTATATTTTGTCCAGAACGGCAAGGCTGCAGATATCGCTGACCTCCTCCGGCAGCTTTATGGTGGAAAGCCATCAGAGCGCAAAGGCAAGAAAGAGGTCCTTGTGGAAAGGGAAAAGGAGCCCGCAAAAGAGCAGGCCGTGGCATATACCGGGGAGTTGGCCGGAGAGGTGGAAATCATTGCGGATGAAGTCAACAATGCCATACTCATCAAGGCCACGCAGAGAGATTATGCCATCCTTTCAGGGGTACTGAAAGAGATCGATGTTGTTCCGCGCCAGGTCCTGATCGACGTGTTGATTGTTGAGGTTTATCTCGATAACGAGCTTCAGTACGGGGTGCAATGGTATCTCAAGGCTCGCGGATTCGACACCGGAGGAGGGGATATGACTGCGGACATCGGGCTGAACAAACCGGATTTCGGCCTTGAAGAAGGTAAGCTGCTTGGCAGCGATCTGGCCGGCTTTTCCGCGGCCCTTTTTTCCAGCGGAGACCTGAGGGCCCTCATAAACCTGTTGGCCTCGGAGACAGAAGCCAACATCGTTTCCGCTCCCAATATACTTGCTGTAGATAATCACGAGTCGACAATCGAAGTAGTTCAGGACGAACCAACTGTATCCAGCTCGCAGACAAGTGCGGAGACGACCTCTATAACGCAGACAATTCAGTATCGCAGTGTGG
>CAZPBZ010000331.1:0-1695 GCA_964584765.1 uncultured Thermodesulfobacteriaceae bacterium | reverse complement strand
GAACTCCTGGCCAGGGGAATAGAGTCTGATGGCGGCACTCTTATCCGCCCTGTCAAGAGGTTTAGCCTTTCCAACGGCCTCACGGTCCTTGTCCAGGAGGCCCCGGGAGTACCTACGGTTGCTGTAACACTGGTGTTCCCTGGAGGATTGAGATACGAAAGTGAGAAAACCAACGGTCTCTTTAACTTCCTCGCAAAGGCCTGGACAAAAGGAACCGAAGCCCACAGCGCCCAGGGTATTGCCGAACTAATAGAGGGCCTGGGTGGTAGTATCAGCGGCTTTTCCGGTCAGAACACCTTTGGGCTTCAAGGCCGTTTTTTGAGTCAAAACCTGGATAAGGGCCTCGCCCTCTTCACTGAGATCCTGCTCGCTCCCACCTTCCCATCTGAAGAAACAAAAAAGCTCCGTCCATTGATACTGGCAGAGCTTAAACGTCAGGATGATTATCTGCCTGGAGTTGCAGTAAGGGAATTCCGTCGCCTGCTTTTCTCGCCCCATCCATATGGCATGGACCTGTTGGGCAAGGCCTCTGTTATCAAAGCCATCAGCTCAAAGGAGTTGCTTGAGACCTATCGGAATTTTGTAATACCTGACAGGGGAGTACTCTCCATAGTGGGAGATATTCGTGCTGAAGAAATCATATTGAGCATTGAGACCATGCTTGGTGCCTGGTCGGTGGAAGCAGAACCGGTCCTTTCCACACCTCCTGAACCAGACCCTCTCAACGCACCCAAAATTCTAACACTGAAAAGGGAAAAACAGCAAGTACACATTGTGCTTGGTTTCCCAGGGACCACTTTTAACAACCCTGACCGCTATGCCCTGGAAACCCTGAATGCAGTACTTTCAGGTCAAGGCGGTCGCCTGTTTATTGATCTCAGGGATAAAGACAGCCTGGCATATTCCGTGACCTCATTCCTGGGGCTTGGTCTGGATTATGGATCCTTTGCCTTCTACATTGCCTGCGCGCCTGAAAAAAAGGACAGGGCCTTAAAGGCCCTGTGGCGGGAAATCTATATGGCAACAGGGAAACCTGTGACTGATGATGAGTTGGAAAGGGCCAAAAAATGGCTTATCGGAACCCATGAGATAGGCCTTCAAACCAACAGGGCCCAAACCATGGACATGGCCTTAAATGAACTCTATGGCCTAGGATATAACTTCGCATTGGAATACGTTCGGAAAATAGATGAGGTAACTGCAGATCAGGTACTTAATGTGGCCAGAAAATTTATGAATTCGGAAGAATATGTGCTCGTAAGAGTAGGCCCGTAAACAGACTTTATGCTCAAACACATCAGCCTCATTGTAAGGCACGAAACCGAAATCCCAAAGAGGATCGGAGAGGCCATGGAAGAGCTTTTCCGAAGGCGCGGGGTCTCTGTCACTGAAGGGCAGGTAGATCCTCAAGCCGAGGCTATAGTAGTGCTGGGTGGAGACGGCACCCTGCTACATGTGGCAGGGAAGGCCTATCAGCTCGGAATTCCCCTGCTCGGCATAAACCTGGGGGGCCTGGGATTCCTTACTGAGATCCACATGGACGAGATGGAACAGGCCCTGGATTCCCTGATATCAGGAACTCTCGAGTTGGACAGGCGAGCAATGCTCTCGGTTACGGTAAAATTGTCTGATAGTCCAAGTCCAGGCCCAACTTACTATGCACTCAATGAAGCAGTAATCAGCAAAGGCCCTCTG
>CAZPBZ010000330.1:0-1711 GCA_964584765.1 uncultured Thermodesulfobacteriaceae bacterium | reverse complement strand
ATGGTAGGTGGCATCGAAGAGGCCGTGGAGAAGGCAGCCAAGAGGGCATAATGACTCTGTCGGCAGATGAGGCTGAAGAGTAATAGCATCGTACAGCGAATAACCCGGCTCCGGACGGTTATGAAGTCACGGATGCGGGTATAGGGAAAAATAAATGGCAAATAAGATACTTCTAGAAGTAGTGACGCCGTCGAAGTTGTTGGTGAGTGAAGGAGTTGATCTGGCTATTGTACCTGGTACGGAAGGTGTGTTCGGTGCTATGGCAAATCACGCTCCCCTGTTGGCCACGCTTAAGATAGGTGAGATGCATTATCTCAATGAAGGAAATACGGTCCGCATAGCTTTAAGCGGCGGTTTCTGCGATGTGTCGAACAACCGGATGACCGTGCTGGCTGAGAGCGCTGAGATAAGCGCAGAAATTGATGTGGAAAGGGCTCTTAAGGCCAAGGAGAGGGCTGAGCGCAGATTGCAGGAGGCTGTGGCACGAAAGGAAGAAATTGACCTTGTGCGTGCCCAGGCAGCACTTGCCAGGGCACTTACAAGGATCCGGATAGCGGGTCACTAGATTTAACACCGCAATTTAATGACATAGTTTTGTACTTAGGGCAAGCCGCGTGCTTGCCCTTTTTATTTCCTTAGGATCTTCCCCATGATAGAAAAATCCGTTTCAGGGGGCAGTTGGCCCTGGGCATCTGTTATACTTGCAGCCGGCAAGGGAACCAGGATGAAATCAGATATCCCGAAGGTAATGCATCACCTCCTTGGAAAGCCCCTTATCGGACATGTCCTGGTCCTGTTAAGGAATCTGGATATTGCTTCCAGGGTCGTGGTAACGGGCCATGGCAGCGACCTTATTAGAGATTATCTGAAAGAGTATGATGTTAATCTGGTAGTGCAGGAGCAGCAGCTCGGCACAGGCCATGCGGCATTGTGTGCAAAGGCCGCTTTGGGAGAGTTCTGTGGTAATGTTTTGATCATTTGTGGTGATACGCCTTTACTGAAAGAAAGTACTCTTGCCTCTTTTATGGAAGATCATGCGAATTCCGGAAGGATTCTTTCTTTACTGACTGCGCATTTGGAAGATCCAGGCGGATACGGACGGGTGCTCAGGTCTGTGTCCGAAGGGGCTCAAATTCAAGGAATAGTCGAAGAGAAGGATGCCACAGAGGCCCAGAGACTGCTAACTGAGATAAATACAGGAATATATGCAGTTGATTCGGTTTTTTTATTTGATGCCCTTAATGCCGTTGGTTGCGATAATGTCCAGGGGGAGTACTATTTGACCGATATAGTGAGTATAGCGGTGTCTAAGGGCGTATCCGTTGGGGCTGTCAGCTCTGCTACTGAGGATGAGGCTTGGGGAGTCAATTCGAGGATGGACCTTGCCAGGGCAGAGACTATTTTGTTGGATAGGATAAGAAAAGGTTGGATGGAATTCGGGGTGAGTTTCGAGCTTTATGAATCTGTCTATATAGAGCCGGATGTCATGTTGTCCCGGGATGTCACAATCGGTCCCCATGTGGTCCTTAAGGGGAGGACAACAGTGGGTAAAGGGGCAAAACTATGTGCCTTTAGTTATCTTGAAGGGGTGCAAGTGCAGCCCGGCAGCACAATACCTCCTTTTAGCAAGTTAATTAGTGCCTGAACGGAAACCCACTCGAATGATTAGTTGGACGAAGCCGCTATCGCGGCAGACAACGCCGGAAAAATT
>CAZPBZ010000329.1:0-1723 GCA_964584765.1 uncultured Thermodesulfobacteriaceae bacterium | reverse complement strand
TGGTAGCGGGGACAGGATTTGAACCTGTGACCTTCGGGTTATGAGCCCGACGAGCTACCAGACTGCTCCACCCCGCATCTGAAGGACTTCTATCTCAAGAAGCCAAAAAGCGAGCTAATTCATAACCACTTGAATTTATTTTGTCAATACATTTGGCGCTATGTTGTATGGAGCCGGAAGGAGCACTCCTGTCTACATGATAAACATTGCGTCGCCGTAACTGAAAAATCTATATCCAGCGTTCATGGCCTCTTTATAGGCGGATAGAATCCTGCCCCTGCCTGCAAAGGCAGAAACTAATATCAACAATGAGGATTTCGGCTGGTGGAAGTTGGTAATTAAGCAATCAACGACCTGGAAACGACGACCAGGTAGAATATACAGGTCACATAATCCCTGAAAGGCGCTTATCTCACCTGTACCATTTACTGTTGCCTCTAAGGCCCTGACTGTAGTTGTTCCTATTGCAATAACCCGACCGCCTGTCTTGCGGGTGGAAATTATCTTTTCCACAGTACTCTCAGGTACTGAGATCCATTCATGGTGAATCCTGTGTTTACGTATATCAGATGTCCTTACCGGAGCAAAGGTCCCATAACCGACATGGAGTGTTATCCAGGCAATATTAATATTCTTTTCCCTGGCAAGGAGTAATTGCTCTTCAGTAAAATGGAATCCTGCTGTAGGGGCGGCTACTGAGCCTATCTCTCTGGCATAAACAGTTTGATATTGTTCTACGTCAGAAGGAACCGGAGAACGTCTAATATATGGTGGAAGGGGAATATCTCCACAGGATTTTAAGGCCAATAACAGTTCACCCCGGTACACAAGCTTTACATCAACCTGGCCCGCGGAACTGACTTCCAGAACCTCTATCTCCAAGGGACCTTTGCAACGGATCTTTTGGCCCTGTCTTACCGGCTTTGAGCTGCGACAAAGGGCCCTGGCAAAGGCCACACCATTCCCATTTTTTCTCGGCAAGTGAAGTAGAAAAAACTCTACTTTCCCCCCTGTTGATTTTATGCAATTAAGCCGAGCTGGAAATACCTTGCTGTCGTTGAGAACAAGACAATCCCCCGGTTCTATGTAGTCTAATAGGTCACGGAAGGTCCGATGGCTTACTTTGCCGGTGTTTCGGTCAAGTACCATCAAGCGGGAAGACGACCGATCACCCAAAGGATACTGAGCAATCAGGTGAGAAGGCAAGTGATAATCATATTCACATAGACTGAGGTCTGCTATCATGAGAAAATATTGGTCTTTTGGGCAATATAGCATATTACTAAACCAACCAAGGTGGAAACAAGACCGACCAATCTCAAATAATCCGGATTCATTTTTTCAATTTGCCTCATAAGGGCCTGCATCTTTTCAGGAAAGGCGAAATAAGGAAGTCCTTCAACAACCATTAATAAACCTATCAGGGTCACAAAAAGCTTCATAAGTATAGCAACTCCAACTTGATTTGGGTATTATGACGAGGAATCAAGATATGACCGGTAGAAATTGGTGGCGGTGCAGGGACTTGAACCCCGGACTCTGCGGATATGAGCCGCATGCTCTAACCTGCTGAGCTACACCGCCAAGTAGCGCGATACCTATTAACCATTTTGGAAAATGTGTCAAGAAGAAAGTTATGCCCAAATGTTTGATACTTATTTCTTGTCAGTTATAATGGCATTTTTCACGACAAGTCAAAAGTAGTTTACACTTTGTTGATCTT
>CAZPBZ010000328.1:0-1756 GCA_964584765.1 uncultured Thermodesulfobacteriaceae bacterium | reverse complement strand
TTGTTTTGAGCTCACCTGCTGTCTGGATATAGGGCACATAGGTCAAATGGACATAGAGAGTATTTTCAATACCCAGGTCACTCCTTAACTGTCTGATAGCTTCCAGAAACGGCAGGCCTTCAATATCCCCTACTGTGCCTCCTATTTCTATAATGGCTATATCTGCTTCACTATTTAATTGGAGAATCGCCTGCTTGATCTCGTCAGTTATGTGAGGGATAACCTGGACAGTACCTCCAAGGTAGTCTCCCCTTCGTTCCTTAGTGATAACACTATAATAAATACGGCCTGAAGTATAGTTGTGCCTCTGCCCCAGCTTTGCATGGGTGTAACGCTCGTAATGCCCGAGGTCCAGGTCTGTTTCAGCACCATCGTCTGTCACGAATACCTCACCGTGCTGGAAAGGGTTCATAGTGCCGGGGTCCACGTTTATGTATGGGTCCAGTTTCTGAATAGTGATCCGAAGCCCCCTGGCTTCGAGCAATGCCCCTATGGAAGCTGCTGCCAGGCCTTTCCCCAGAGATGAGAGGACACCTCCTGTGATAAAAATGAACTTTGTTTTCATGTTTATAAAATCCTATTCATATAAAGAAGCTATATTATTACAGTTCATATTCTCCGGCAGCCGGTGTATAATTACTTCCAAGTGGTTTCCAAGGCAAATTATTTCTGCACTGCCATACGGAGTAAGGCATTGACTATTGCCACAGTACTGCCACCTTTTCGCCCCTCATTTTTCTATCCCTTCCCTTGCCCTCACTCCCTTGCTGAAATAATGCTTTATCATTCGTGCTTCTGTTACCAGATCGGCTCGCTCTGTTATTTCTTTAGGCGCCCATCTCCCGGTAAGTACGAGCTCTATATCTTGAGGCCGTTTTTCCAAAAGGCTTATTACGCCTTCCAACGGGATGAGCCCGAAGTGAACAGCTACGTTTATTTCATCAAGTACGATCAGATCATATCTTCCCTCTTTCATGACCTGCATTATTTCACTGAGTCCGGCCCTGGCCATTTCCATCTCTTTCTCAGAGGGTCTTCCTTTAATGAACCTGCCTGAGCCGTATTGGCGTATGGTGACCTGGTCTCCAAGCTTTTTAAGGACCTTAATTTCACTAAATTCGCCATGTTTCAGAAACTGGGTAAACAATACCCTCCAGCCGGCTCCAACTGCCCGGAGAACCAGCCCAAGAGCGGCAGTAGTCTTTCCCTTTCCGTCCCCGGTATAGACGTGGATATAACGCGCCTTTTTCTGCAAGTGGCTCCTTTAGATTCTTATTGAAAAATTGGGCTCAATATATGAAAAGGCAGCATTAATGTGTTCTTGACCAGGTCTATCATAGCCCCGCCCACTGCATCAGGTGAAAGGACCGTAACCCCCGGGTCTTTTATTTGTCCCTTGATTTTTACCGGAAATGCTACGATTGTCGCGTCCTTTCCTCCTATGGCCTTCCCCAGCAAAGGTACCTTTGAGACTATAGTATCTATGGTCTTCAATGGAGCTACCAGTACAATCATGTCTACATCCATGTCGTCCAGATCAATTTCCCCTCTACCAAAGAGGTTTAACCCTTTCCCTTTGATTATAGCATGATCAATAATCAGATTATTGTCCTTTACGATGCCCTTAATATCCATTTGTGAAAAAGGAAAGCCTTCAGTAAAAAGATCCGGAAGTCCATTTTTGGAAAAAAGGTCTATAACGTTAAGAACGCTGAATATCTTGGAAAGCAGTGTCATACGTCTTATTATGCCATTG
>CAZPBZ010000327.1:0-1770 GCA_964584765.1 uncultured Thermodesulfobacteriaceae bacterium | reverse complement strand
TTCGAATTCACCTTGGGAGCGGGTGATTTTGAGAATGTTGGGGAGAAGCACATCCTGGTCTTCCGGCATAAAGATTTCAGCCAGAGGACTGCCCTCAAGTTGTTTTTTCTCCGCCTTGAACATCATCACAGCCTTGCTGTTGGCAAATACTATGCGGTCAAGGAGGTCCACCACAAGTATGGCGCTATTAATTATTTCCAGGATGTGAGTGATCAGCTGGGGCTGAGGTGTTTCAAATTCATCTAACATGTTGGCTGTTTCCCCAATTATTAAAAGAGTACTTGTTATTTCTATCGGCAAATTTTTTATTTGCTTCAAATTGCAGTAAAAGTGCTTTGATCTCCAGGCCACATGAAAAGCCAACAAGATTTCCCCTTTTCCCGACCACTCTATGACAGGGTATAATAATAGGCAGGGGATTAGACTTGAGGGCCTGTCCCACTGCCCTGGGCGAACCGCAACCGACTTCAGAAGCCATCTCACTATATGATATCAGCCCTCCAAAGGGAATACGACAGGTGGCATCCCACACTCTTTTCTGAAAAGCTGTTCCCTTTGCCTTAAAGGGTATTGATGACCTGCTTAACTTTCCTTCAAGGACTCCTCTGAATTTATGGGCAAGAGGTGAAAACGCCCAATCTTCCGGCTTGCCGGCGAAATCGAGCTTGATGCGGACAAGAAAGCCGTTCTCCCTCTGTCCCTGGACCTTCAAGGTGTGATTGAGTATTTGCAGGTAGAAACTATTCCGGTTTATCCGGGTTTGGGTATTAAAATAAGAATCAAGTATAGTGTTCATAACCCTGATATGTAATGTCTTTTGAGCCTTGAGACGTTTTTAAAATTACCCTATCACCCTGTACTATCTTCCCAATTCGGAACGGTCTATACCCAAGAATCTTTGCGGCAATTTTTCGTACTTCAGACTCCATTTTTTCTGACACGGTCCACAAGAGCTCAAAATCTTCACCTCCTGTAAGGGCAAGATTTAAGGACGATATTCCCAAAATCCCGGCTGTTTTTTTTAAGGCCCTGGAAACCGGCATTTCTCCTGCCCAGACTTCGGCACCGACTCTGCTGTTTTTACATACATGGGCAAGATCTGTGGCAATGCCGTCAGAGACGTCTATGGCAGTTTGAACCATGCCGTTTGCAGCCAGAGCCTGTCCCAGCGTCACGCGTGGCTCAGGGTCCAGATGTCTGTCTACAAGATGTTTTAGAACAGCCCTTGAGATCCCATGTGCCCCTTTTCGACCTTTGAAGGGATTTCTCTTTTCTTTATATTTCCTTAACAACTCAAGCCCGGCGGCAGCTTCCCCAAGATTACCTGAACAGTAGATCAGATCGTCCGGCTGTGCATGACTACGGCTCAGCCATTTCCCCTTTTTTACTTCTCCAATCAAGGTAAGGCTGAGTGAGAGCCGGTCCGGGGCGCTTACAGTATCTCCTCCGACCAGGCTTACCCCATATTCGGATAGACGTGATATCAGTCCTTTAGAAAAACTATCCCAAAATATATCAGTCATTCCAGGACGCACAGCCAGATTTAGAAGGGCCCAGCGGGGCTCTCCCCCCATAGCCCCTACATCGCTCAGATTCACCGCCGCTGTCTTTCTACCCAGGTGCCATGGATCAAAATAGTCAAGATCAAAGTGAATTGACTCAACAAGTGTGTCGGTGGTGATTATTAGATGGCGATCAGGGCTTGGTACTACCACGGCGCAGTCATCGCCTATGCTCACCAATACAGAGGAATCCTTTATTGGTGTTCCT
>CAZPBZ010000326.1:0-1799 GCA_964584765.1 uncultured Thermodesulfobacteriaceae bacterium | reverse complement strand
GGATATACCCCAGGTACTACCTACTGGTATCTGTACTTACGAGCATGTGGTCAGCCAGGTCCCGCACGATGAGATTGTCCAGAAGGCCATAGAGGTAAGGGGACTCAAGGTCACTGTCTCCAAGATCGACATTCCAATGGCTTACGGTCCTGCCTTTGAAGGGGAGCGTGTCAGGAAGGATGACCTGTATCTTGAGTGCGGCGGTGGAAGGAGCCTGGGAGTGGAACTTCTGGTCTCCAAAGAAATGGATGAGGTGCAGGACGGACTGGTCACCATAGAGGGGCCGGAGATGACAGACGTGAAAGAGGGTGCAAAGCTCCCGCTTGCCATACTGGCCGAGGTGGCAGGCCGGCAGATGCAATCTGACTTCGAGCCCATCCTCGAGCGGCAGTTCCACCACCTGATCAATTATGCCCAGGGAATCATGCACATCGGGCAGCGGAACATAATGTGGCTTAGGGTCAGTAAGGCGGCCATAGAAAAGGGCTTCAAATTCGAACATATCGGGCGCATCCTCCACGGAAAGCTCCATCAGGACTTTGGTGCCATTGTGGATAAGATACAGGTGAAAATCTATACTGAGGAGGCCCGGGTAAAGGAGGTCATCGATATGGCAAAGGATGTCTATATCGCCAGGGATGAGCGCCTGGGTTCCATGACGGACGAGAGCGAAGAGATTTTCTATTCGTGTACTCTCTGCCAGTCCTTTGCCCCGAGTCATGTATGTGTGATTACCCCTGAGCGTGTGGGCATGTGCGGTGCGTATAACTGGCTGGATGGCAAGGCCTCCTATGAGATCAATCCCACAGGTCCGAATCAGCCCATAACCAAGGGAGACCTCATTGATACCGACCTCGGTCAGTGGACAGGCATAAACGAGTTCGTTAAGAAGGCATCGAGGGGTAAGGTTGAGCGGGTCAGTGCTTACAGCCTGATGGTAGATCCAATGACCGCCTGTGGCTGCTTTGAATGTGTCGCCACCATGCTCCCTGCGTGTAACGGCATAATGATTGTAAACAGGGATTACATGGGAATGACCCCAAGCGGGATGAAGTTCAGCACCACGGCTGGGATGGTTGGTGGAGGGCAGGTCACCCCCGGATTTCTCGGTGTTTCAAAACACTACATCTGTAGCCGGAAGTTTATGAATGCCGAGGGCGGGCTCAAGCGTGTAGTGTGGATGCCCAAGATACTCAAAGAGGAACTCAGGGATCGACTCCAGGAGAGGGCTGAAGAAGAAAATGCCCCCAATCTGGTTGAGATGATAGCAGATGATGAAGTGGGTATTACAGAAGACGAAGTGCTCAGTTATATTAAGGAGAAGAAGCACCCGGCGCTGAGCATGGAAAAAGTGATGTAAGGAGAAGGATAACTATAATGGCACTCACTGGGATAGGAATCCTGAAGATGCTTCCCAAGACAAACTGCGGGGAGTGTGATGTACCCACCTGTCTGGCCTTTGCCATGAAGGTGGCAGCCGGTCAGATGGACATAGGCGCATGCCCGCATGTCTCTGATGAAGTAAAGGAAAAGGTGGGAGAGGCATCTGCTCCGCCCATCCGGCCTATCACCCTTGGCAGCGGTGATAACATCTTTGAGATGGGAGGAGAGACCTGTCTGTACCGGCATGAAAAAAGGTTTGAACACCCAACAGGTATTGCAGTCCTGGTCAGGACCGATATGGACGAGGATAATATCGCAGGGCGTTTGCAGCGTTTTAATGATCTGCGCTATGATCGTGTAGGATTGGTGCTCAAAGCCGACCTGATAGCTGTAAGTGACGCCACCGGGGATGAGGG
>CAZPBZ010000325.1:0-1817 GCA_964584765.1 uncultured Thermodesulfobacteriaceae bacterium | reverse complement strand
TGCGCCAACCAGGAAGATGAGCTGTTTCATGATTTGGCAGACCTTATCAGTTAGTTTGGCAAATATTCAACCATCATACCCTTACTCTTCATCCTTTTGCAAAACTCTTGGATTTTGTAAAAGGCTCTCTTGACTGCCCCTGTGTCTATTGGTAAAAAACGACCGGCTCTCATGTGGAGTTTTTAAATTGAGTTTTAATAGATTAGCCGATAAGGTCATTAGAATTTAAGATTAGAGTTGTCTTTTAGCCACTTTTGAGGAAAAGCGTAATTTCAAGTGCTTACTATTTTTCGGCCAAATGGTGAAGGTGTAGAGCGTTGCTCTGATATCAACAAGGGCAGCTGGATTAATCTGGTAGCTCCTACCCCTGAAGAACTGGACAGGGTCCAGAAGGAACTGGGAATACTCCCGGAGTTCTTGAAATATCCGCTTGATGAGGAAGAAACCTCACGGATAGAACGGGAGGAAGGTCATTTTTTGATCATCATCAAGATACCAGACCCACGCCATGAGGGGGATATGGTCCGTTATGAGGCTATTCCATTGGGCATTATTGTTACAGGCCAAACCGTAATAACGATTTGCCTCAAGGAAACTCCGATCTTTGAAAGACTCATGGAACCCAAATGGGCCAAACGTCTACTTGAAGATCATGTCCGGTTTGTATTTAATATCTTTCTCAGGGTGGCAAATGCATATTTAAGACATCTTCGGCTAATAGACAAATTGACCAATGAATACGAGGCAGAGCTTCACCGATCGCTCCGTAACATAGAGCTCGTGAAACTCTTAAACCTTGAAAAGAGTTTAGTTTACTTCAACACGAGTCTTAGGGCCAACGACATAGTAATGGCCCGGCTTCAGGGCGGCCGTTACTTACCTGTTGACGAAGGAAACGAAGATATCCTTGAAGATGCCCAAATAGAAAACCAGCAGGCTATAGAAATGGCCAAAATCTTCAGTGATATTCTGAGTGGGATGATGAATGCATACGCCTCTGTAATTTCTAACAATCTTAATATAGTAATGAAATTCTTGACTGCTGTGACCATGGTTCTCATGTTACCCACACTGGTTGCAAGTATCTATGGCATGAACATCGCCCTTCCTTTTCAAGACTCACCTTTTGCTATTGCCCTCACAATGGGGCTGTCCTTCTTATTATCCGGGACCGTGGTATTTATATTTATCAAGAAAAGAATGTTTTAAGGAGGCACTTCAAACCGACCCATGGACCGTAACTATGAGTCCTTCTCTGGTTTAGATCCTGAAAAAGACGCCTGGATTGCAAACTTCTATACTGAAAACCACCTTGCCTACGAAGTATTTCCCAAGGAAGTCGCTTCACCAGAGCAGTTGAGATTTATGGTATTATTGGATGAAGAGCCTTACTACTACCCTTGTTCTGATAAAGTCTTCAAGACTATCATAGAAAAAAAAGGAGGAGATCTCCTTACTTTTGCCTATATTAATGTGTGGGAACGTGTCGAGCCGCTTGTACGCTCGGTGGTAAAAGACGCCTACAAGCAAAAGTTTCTGCTCAGCCTTCTGGGAATGAAGTTCAGGCGTGAGACCGCCTCGCTGGTGCTGCTTCCATCAAGACTTGAAAAAAGGCTGCTCCAGATATTCATCAGGGTTAGCGAGATTGATCGTCCGCTGGCCAAAGTCAAGGAAACCAAAAATCGCAGAATATGCGAATTGCTCAAGTCAGAGGACTTTAAGGATGCCTTTAATGACCCCGATGGGCTGGAATTGAGGGAAGACACCACGCTGGATGAGGTAAACCTTGGAATACACCTCTTGCAATTTCGCCGTCT
>CAZPBZ010000324.1:0-1820 GCA_964584765.1 uncultured Thermodesulfobacteriaceae bacterium | reverse complement strand
TCAAAAAGCTCGGTCTGCACCTTGTGCTTTAACTTGTCTGTAGAAACCTTGTGTTCTATTTTATCTGCAGCACTGGCTGCCAGGTCTTCACCGGCCTTCAGCGTTTTCTCATCTGCCTCTTTTCCACCTTGTGCCTGGCTTAGGAACGTCTCGCCCTTGTCTGTCAGGGCTTTTACAAGGAATGTGTCTCCCATGCCGTAAATGAGCGCGTCAAGGCCTTTCTCGCTGAATGGGCCGCCACCTACAGAGGTACAGAAACACGTGGAGCCGGGATCATTGCACCCAAGTCCCACAAAAGTGGTTGATTCATACCGTTGTATCCACCAGGGATCTTGATATTCGGGATTGTCAAAATTGGGTCTGACGATCTGAAAGGCATGGGCGTCACAGGGCCTTATCCCAACGACTGCCAGGGGAGAGTAGTCCTTTTCAGACTCCTTGATGATATTGGCATCAGGGGCATTTTCATCCAGGGTGTATTCAAACAGACGCTCCGACTGTGGATACACCACCGATTTGGGAGAAAGACGTGTATTTTTAAAGTTAAAGTCAGGAACTTCTTTCTCATCCATGGCCTTGAAGATATGGAAGTCTCCGTCTCTGACCGGAACAAATATATTATAAGAGGACTTTAGGCCTATAATTGCCTTTATCCACTCTTCTTTGGTATAAGTCTTTTTTGTCATGAGACGCTACCTTATGAAATCGTTGTAATCATCAGGCCGGAATACGTCTAAAAGGGGACGCTGATCCGGAATCAGCCCGGCTTCCCAGGAGAAGAGCTCCTGCGCGTCCTTGTTGAGCTTCCTGGTAAACTGCCTCATGGGAATGCTCATGGGACAGACCCTTTCACACGCACCGCAGTCTGTACACCTGCCCGCACAATGATAGGCCCTCAGGATGTGGAATGTCATGGTGTCAATCGGGTCACTGCTTTTGCCCACCCATTGGGGGTTTGACTCATCCACAAAACAGGTGGGACAGTAACACAGAGGACAGGCGTTTCGACAGGCATAACAGCGGATGCAGTTGTCTATCATCCTGGTAAAGAATCCCCATTTTTTTTCAGGATCCATTTCTTCGATTTCTTTTACATCCTTGTATGCATCGACCCCGCTCTGCTCCTCCACGGGCGGAGCGATCATTTCATCTGCTATTACGGGATTTCTGTGGGTACAGACTGAACAGTTGCGCTGGAGATAGTCGTTCTTGTTGAATGTGTCCTCAAAATCTGTCCCTTTTACCGTGAAGGTCTCCCCCTGTTCTTTTATTTCAAGGATCTCTTTTTGCTTTACCGCTCTGTGGACAGCACGGTGGTCGATCATGCCTTTACAGGGGATGCCGATAATATATAGTTGATCCCGGCTGATCTGGTTTTCTGTGATATGCGTAATGATGTTTCTGGAATTGCATCCATTGGCAATAATCCCGATCCTGTCTGTGCGACCAGTCAGATAGTTACACAGGTTCAGCCCGCAGTTGCTGTCCCAACAGAGGAGATCCACTTGATCGGCATTGCTGATGAGGACCGGCTGGTTCATCATGGGGACGCTCCCCTTCTTGTAACCGATGAACACATCCACCTTGCCATCCTCAAACAGCTTCCTGGCAGTTTCCCTGATCTTCTCGGTGTACTCCAGCATTACGCCACCTCGGCCCTTTTCTTGATAAAGTGTTGCGCAGGCCCAAGAGCCTTTACTTCTTTTGCCACTTCCCGCGCCATATCAACATATTTGGTTGCCTCTGCAGATGATATCCATGAGAAATGCAGCCTGCCGGGTTCAATCCCGATGTGTTCGAGGAGGTTTTTCAAGAGGGCG
>CAZPBZ010000323.1:0-1824 GCA_964584765.1 uncultured Thermodesulfobacteriaceae bacterium | reverse complement strand
TGAATTGATTTCGATCTTGCATTGTTTGGTCCATTTTTGATTAAAAAAGGAAGTCGTCAAGTCTTTTCAACCAGGAAGGGAGCCTGAATTTTCCAGACGAAGGGTGAAGAGGCGGTAACAAATCCTCTCTCATTGCCTCCCAAACAAAAGATCTTTCATCATCTTTCTTAGGTATAATTATTTCGCCGGTTTGCCGGTCCACAGGGACCAGAGCTATTCCCTGGGGCATGCTGAAATCCTGTTTTATCATTTCTTCTTTTGTCACTGACATGAAAGATGTCCAGATCGGGCATGCAACTCTGCCCCCGGTTTCTTTTTTGCCCAATGATTTTTTGTCTTCCCTCCCGACCCAAACTGCTGCCACTACTTCAGGGGTGAATCCAATGAACCACGCGTCTCGACAATTATCCGTAGTGCCGGTCTTGCCACCTGCTGGAATTCCAAGGGCCCTGGCATTGCGACCTGTACCATCCTGAATTACTCCCCTGAGGAGATGGACCATCTGAAAAGCAGTTACTGGGTCAACCGCTTCGTTGAAAACAGGCTCAAGTTGTTCTATTACTTCTCTTTTTCGATTTCTAACTTCCTGAATAAATTGAGGTTTAACATTTTTACCCAGATTGGGAAAGGTGCTGAAAGCCCTTGCCATCTCGATTAGAGTAACTTCAGAAGAACCTAGAGAAATAGACAGATTATTTGCCAGGGGTGTCTCTATTCCCATACGCCTCGCCATATCATGAATGGGGGTCAATCCGATTGCCCTTGCGAGTTTTACGGAAATGATATTACGGGAATGCGTGAGGGCCGTCCTTATGGTGATCGGGCCCATATAGGTCTTGTCGAAGTTCTCTGGTTCCCACATGGTTTGAGAATCCGCTCCGGGCAGTGAAATCGGTTCATCCACAACGATTGTATTAGGGGCTACAAGTCCATTGGAAAGGGCGGTTGTATAGATTATTGCCTTAAAGGCAGATCCGGGCTGCATCATGCCCTGGGTTGCCAGGTTGAATTGTGATTTGTCGAAGTCCTTGCCTCCCCAAAGGGCCTGAACAGCACCGGTTTTTGCCTTGATTGCCACAAGGGCTGCCTGAACAGACTGGTTCAGTTTGGTATCCTTAGTATGCCTCTTGCATAAGCTATCCAGACCCTGAAGCACTGCTTCATTGGCCTTGATCTGCCAGTCCCTTTTGAGAGTAGTGATTACGGTAAGACCGTCTGTCAGAAGTCTTTTCTTGCCATACCTTGCTTCAAGTTCCCTTCTTACTTCCGAAAGGAAATAATCTGTGCCGGGCGGAGGATCCAAAGTCTCTCTTTTCAGGCGAATAGGGATCTTTTTTGCCTCTTCTGCCTCCTCTGGAGTAATATAGCCTTCCTCTACCATCCGTCTCAGTACATAATCCTGACGTATCTTGGCACGGTCCAGATATTTTGTTGGGTCGTACCGGCTCGGGGCCTTGGGCAGGCCGGCAAAGAGTGCGCATTCAGCGAGATTCAAGCCATCTACATGTTTTGCGAAATAGGTCCTGGCAGCACTTTCGACTCCATAGGCCCCCTGCCCAAAATATATCTGATTCAAATATATGGTCAGGATCTCGTCTTTGGTAAGTGCTGCATCTATCTGCCAGGCCAGGATGGCTTCTTTAACCTTGCGCAACCAACTCTTTTCCCGGGTAAGGAGTAAGGATCTTGTTACCTGCTGGGTAATAGTACTTGCTCCCTGGACTATCCCGCCTGCCTCCACATTTTTTACTATCGCCCGGATGACCCCCATGAAATCAATGCCGGGATGTTCGTAAAACCGGGCATCTTCAGCTGCCAGGAATG
>CAZPBZ010000322.1:0-1827 GCA_964584765.1 uncultured Thermodesulfobacteriaceae bacterium | reverse complement strand
GTCTGGCCGTCCTCGGTCCGGATATGGATCTTTCCGTGGTTGCCTTGCACAAACCGATAAATGATGTTTAAGCCACGACCCCTTACTTCACCTTTTTTGACCTGATCAATTTTTTCCTCTGGTATCTCTCCTGTATTTCTGATCTCGAGACAGGCCATAGTCTCCTCTACATAACAGCGCATGGCCAGAGCGCCTCCCTGTTTCGGGATGGCATTGACAGCGTTGTTCATTAGATTGTCTAATACTCGTTCCAGCCCGAAGCGTGAACAATAGACCAATATCTCTGCTTCAATTTCCGGGGGCTCTATCCGAATGTATTTGCGCCATGATTGCCGAATGGCTTCCTCATTGAGCCGGAATCGTTCTCCGGCGATCTCGCCGAGATCCAAAACCTCTTCCCGGCCTTCCAATCTCGTCGCCATGGCCATATCCTGCATACGGACCGTTTCCTTAAGGATGATGTCCAGGTAGGTAACCAACTTGTTCCGTATCCCCTCAAGGTCTTCTGATTCCATCAGATTCCTGGCCCTGGAGGCAAATCCTGTGATGGCAATCGCCGGATTTCTGAAATCGTGCAGGATGTCGTCCAAGAGCTCTAACCGCAAGGCCTTCATGACTTCTTTTCCAAAAAAGGTCAGCAGGTCAATCTCTTCGTTCATAAAGGACGACTTCTGTTCCGTGGTATAAAAGGTCATCAGATAACGAGTGGTCCTTTTGACCTTGAGAGGGACGATCAGGATGGAATAAATGTGATGGCTTTGGACAAATTTCCGCATACCTGGGCTGGTAAATCGGCTTTTTTCAGGATCTTTGATCAAGAGATAGGCAGGATCGATCCGCTCAAACGGCTGGTCTCTGTATTCCTGCGCCCCGTGGATCGCGGTTTGGAAGTACGGGTGGTGGCTCACTGTAAAGGTGTGGCCCAACTGGTGATACGTTTTGTCCATGGGATACCCTGCCTCAAGACGAATCAACTTCTGATCCTTGGACACTGAAAACAGAGAACAGCTCTTGACCTGCAGATATGGCTCAAGCTCGGGGATGAGATCCATGAACAGGTCCTTCAACTTGATCCCTTCCCGGTTACTCAACTTAATAAAAATCCTGTCTACTATCTTCTCCTTGTGCGCATTCAGCTTCTGTAAGGCCAGGATTTTCCTTTTGGCCATGACATAGCTTACGCGGCGTGCCAGGAGCTCGGCATGAATGATCTCAAATGGATCAAACTTCCGGTTATCCTCCTTGTAATAAATTTGAAGGGAGCCGAGAACGTCTCCTTCCAAACCTGAAAACTTTGGAATCTGAAGAGGGACCGCCAAGAGGGAATGAAATCCTTTATCTTTTATGATGCTTTTGATCTTGAAGCGCGGATCCTCAAGGAGGCTGGATATAGCGATGCTTCTGTTTTCCCGGACCACCTGTCCTGAGATGGAATCCTCAAAAGGGATGGCAATTTTACATTCGGTTTCGGCAATCTGGTGCGTGCCGAGGCAAGTCATACTCAGGGATTTGGGATCAAAGAGCCGTATGGATGCAGCTTCGGACTTAAGAATATTTGCGATCTTTTCCGCAGCAATCTCAAGGATCTTCTTTTCTTCAAGTCCGGAATCAATCCCAATAATTTCCTCAACATTTTGTATAATGCCGGAGAGGGCTCCAACCAGATATTCCTGCTCGATGGAACGGGCCAGATCCAGACGCTCTGAATGAGTCAGATGCTGAAGTGACGGATGGCTTTTGAGAAATTCGGAAATGTTTTCTTTCATGTGGCTATTTTTGAAAAGAAATTAGTGATAGGATAATTTCTATATGTAATAATCTAACAAC
>CAZPBZ010000321.1:0-1867 GCA_964584765.1 uncultured Thermodesulfobacteriaceae bacterium | reverse complement strand
CTTGCCCCTGGATAGCGTTCCTTGGCATTCCGGATAAAATCATGGATTGCTGCGCCGGTGGGGGACGTGATGACAAAGACCCTTTGTGGAAGCAGTGGAAGCGGCAGCTTATGCTCAGAAGAAAACAGCCCCTCTTCTGATAGGCGGGCCTTTAGCTGTTCAAAGGCAAATTGAAGGGCACCCTCTCCCTTTGGTTCAACGGTTTCCACCACCAACTGGAGATCGCCCCTGCCGGTATAGATATTCAGACTTCCGAAACAGATCACGTGCTGGCCGTCCTCTAGATCAAAAGGGAGGCGGGCTGCCTGGGACTTGAACAGCACGGTCTTGATCTGGGACCGATTATCCTTCAAAGTGAAGTAGCAATGGCCTGATGAAGGCTGTCGAAGGTTTGATATCTCTCCTTCCACCCACAGGATATCAAAATCGAGCTCCAATCTGTTCTGGACCTTGGCTAAAAGATCCGAGATTTGCCAGACATGTCTGGCAGAAGGAGGAATATCCTGGTTAATATCGGGGGAGATAACACCTTCCAGGGCAGAAGGGGGAAACAGGTTTTTAATGGAATTTTCTGACATGGTATTTTGGAGTATAGGTGGACTGAAAGAAGTAAGCAAGGCTTGTCCTATGCTAAACGACAAAACACAGATAAAGTTCAGATTGCACTTGTTTTTTATAAATGGACTTGCCCAAAATCACTTCTTGTTCTAACTTCTTGGTGAGTCCGATAAGTACCTCAGAATTTAAGGAGAAAGCAGCAATGAATCACAGTGACGGGGAAGACTTCAAGGTTACGGACAAGGGGCACAGTTCCAAGAAAGGTCCAGATCAGGAAGGTCCAAGTGACTCCAGGTCCGCTAAATCGGAACGGCCTGATTCAGTGCCGTTTCCTGATGTGAGCTTTTCCACTTTTGTGTTCTCTCTTAATACGTCAGCCCTGGTCCATCTGGGTGAGATCCCGGAGTTCGGCTCAGGTGAAATAAAGAAGGATTTCACTCTTGCTAAACACACTATAGATACCTTGGCCATGCTCCAGAAAAAGACGGTTGGGAATCTTGCTGAGGACGAAAAGGGGTTTTTGGAGCACATACTTTTCGATTTGCGAATGAGATATGTTAAGGTTATATCCTGATCCTGCAATTAAGGCATAAGCAATAACGTAACCATCGCATGAGTTCCTTGAGCCTTTTGGCCCCTGCCAAAATAAATCTGTTTCTGCTAATCAAAGGGCGCCGCTCTGATGGATATCATCTTATTTTTACAATGTTCCAAAAGATTTCTCTTTGGGACGAGATCGAGCTCTCTGTGGAACAGGGTGAAAAAAAAGGGATTTATTTAGAATGTTCTGGCAACAAGTTGATCTCAGGCCCGGACAACCTGGCATACCAGGCAGCCGAGCTATTTTTGGAAAAAGCCGGTCTGGATCTCGCGGTTGAAATCCTTTTAAGAAAAAGGATTCCCATAGGTGGGGGTCTGGGAGGCGGTAGCAGTGATGCGGCATCTGTGCTAAAAGGTCTGAATGAGTTGGCCGGCTTTCCTTTTAATGCGGCATCTCTCCATTTGCTCGGCTGTAGCCTCGGGACGGATGTGCCGTTTTTCCTTCTTGAGGCGCCTGCGGCAGTGGGAAGAGGGATAGGCACTGAGCTTGAGGTCGTTAATGTCCCTCACGGATGGTATGCGCTGGTCTATCCTGATTTTAGCGTAAGTACTCGATGGGCCTATGAAAATTACGTATTGACAGGGCAGGATCAGGACACTATTTTTGACGCCTTAGAGGTCATTCAAGCCGCCATGTGGCGGAATGATCTAGAGAAGGTGATTACAGGCAAATATCCTGAAATAGGCCGGATCAAGGCCGAGCTTATGG
>CAZPBZ010000320.1:0-1870 GCA_964584765.1 uncultured Thermodesulfobacteriaceae bacterium | reverse complement strand
AGTTCTCCATGTTTCTCAAGCTTCTTGATAAAATTCTGAAGATCGCAATACGCCATGGTTTCTACCCGCCTTTTATTTTCTGTCACCAATATTATCATACTCATCTTGACGCTAACAAGCCAGTATGTTAATAAATTTCCGCCTGTGGGGCTGTAGCTCAGATGGGAGAGCGCTTGAATGGCATTCAAGAGGCCGACGGTTCGATCCCGCCCAGCTCCACCAAACATTAAGATTACTATAGGGAGGGCCTTTCCGGGTTTTTCTTAATAAGTAAGGGCTCCTGCTAATGAGAAATTGGCCTTCTTCTGCAGCAGGGGCCTTATTGTTTATAGCCATGGAACTGCGGGAAAATGTCTGACTCTCAGCACAAGAATAAAGACCCGGGCCGAGATCAAAAGGTTCGTGAAGATGAGCTGATACTCAAGGTCACAAAGGAGATAGTAGTAAAATTTATAGAAATAGGAAGGGTCACACCCACGTCCTTTGAAGAGATATTTAAGCTTGTATACCGGACAGTCGCATCTGCCCAATCAAGGCATAGCAGGTAACCATATTCGTAACCGTTCACGGGTTCAAATGTCGCTCAAGTTTACTGAGTGAGGATTCATTTTTTGTCTTGACAGCCGGATTCTCTTGTGATAGTTCAATCCACCAAAGTCAGTGATGTAAAACATGGACAAAGGTCAAAAATAGCACCTTGACTTTGAATGTGGAAAGGCATATACACTGACACTAATAATACTTGAACAATAATTTTTTCTTAATAATGGCGCTGAAATTGAAGTGTGATTCAGCGAATTTTGCATTATTAATGGTTTGGGATTTACTTGCGAGAGGAGGGCTATTGACATGATGAGCGGTTTTGAGACCATTGTCATGTATCTTGGCATGTCGCTGCTGGTGGTAATTCTCATGCTTGCCGGAGCATACGTCCTTGGGCCTTCTCGTCCCAGCCCTAGCAAGCACAGTACTTACGAATGTGGTGTGCCGCTCCTGGATCCCAGCCGTACCCGTTATGATGTCAAGTATTTCCTTGTTGCTATACTCTTTCTGATATTTGATTTGGAAACGGTGTTGATCTATCCCTTGGCTGTCAGATATCATGAATTGGCTGCAATTGGGTGGGGCGCTTTTTGTGAGATATTCATCTTTGTGGCGATTTTGTTGGCGGGTCTTATTTATGCCATAAAAAAAGGCGCCATAGAGTGGGATTAGGGGGATAAGGCGTATGGCAACTGAGGCATACAATGGTGGCGGATGGATAGCCACCAAGCTGGAATGGCTGATTAACTGGGGACGGAAAAGATCACCGTGGCCTCTCCCTTATGGTACTGCCTGTTGTGGTATCGAGATGATGTGCGCTTTGGCCGCAGGTTATGATATGGCAAGATTCGGGGCGGAGCGACCCAGTTTTTCACCGCGTCAGGCAGACGTGCTGATACAGGCAGGGACCATAACCCTGAAGATGGCACCTGTTTTCAAGAAGATATATGACCAGATGGCTGAACCCAGATGTGTTATTTCCATGGGTGCCTGTGCTTGCAGTGGAGGCGTTTTCAGGACCTATTCAACGCTTCAGGGTATTGACAAGCTCGTACCTGTGGATATTTACATTCCAGGGTGTCCTCCCAGGCCTGAGGCCCTGTTGCAGGCCCTATTGATGTTTATCGAAAAGACTGAGAAGAGTCATCCTATCATACATAAGAAGTACTCTGACTTATTGGTGGGTACCTAACCATGGATCTCAAGAAGAGAGTTGAACAGTGTCTCGGGCCTGAAAACTTTGTTGTGGCCATGACTGAATGTCAAGGTGATTTCAGTGTGGAAGTTCCCAAAAGGAGTATTCTTAATGTAATGCGCCTTCTGCGGG
>CAZPBZ010000319.1:0-1874 GCA_964584765.1 uncultured Thermodesulfobacteriaceae bacterium | reverse complement strand
GAACATGAGCGAGGATACAAAGCAGGAGTTTTTAAGTGATGGGATCACCGAGAACATCATAACTGCTCTTTCCAAGGTACCAAGGCTTTTTGTGATCGCCCGGAATTCGACCTTCACTTACAAGGGAAAGCCGGTGAAGGTTAAGCAGGTTGCAGAGGAACTGGGGGTTCAGTATGTGCTGGAAGGGAGTGTTCAAAGGTCTGCTGACCGCATCCGGGTCACTGCTCAGTTGATTGATGCCCTCAAGGGTGTTCATCTTTGGGCAGAGCGCTACGATCGTGACCTGACGGACCTATTTGCCCTGCAGGATGAGATCACCATGAAAATCTTGAAGGCCATCCAAGTGAAGTTGACCGAGGGGGAAACATACAGGGCCGTCGCAAATGTCGGAGGTAAGCAAGATCTCGATTGCTATTTGAAGGCAATGGAAGCGGTAGGTCACGTTCAACGTGCGAATATAGAGGACCTTAACGTGGGTCGGCGGATAGCAGAGGAAGCTATTGCTACCTGTCCAGAGCCACTAAAGCCTTACTCTCTTATGGCTGGTATCCACATGATGGATTATTGGTTTGGCACTAGTAAGTCTCCTCGGGAGTCTATCGGAAAAGCTATTGAACTGGCACGTAAATCCCTTGCCGTGGATGATAGTCGAGCAGAGGTTCACGCCTTGTTGGGTCAACTCTATTGCTTGGCGAAGAAGTGGGACAAAGCGATTGCTGAGGGAGAAAAGGGTGTGGCCCTCAATCCGAGTGGGGCTGATGTCAAATACTGGTATGCTGCAACTCTTACCTTCGCGGGCAGGCCAGAGGAAGCCATTCTCTTGTTCGAAAAAGCAATTCGGCTTAACCCATTTGGTCCGAGCCGTTACTTCTTAAACTACGGCCATGCACTCCTATATGTGGGCCGATTTGAGGAGGCGGTCTCGGCATATAAGAAAGCACTTCAGCGTGAGCCTAATAACTTTTTTGCCCATCTCAACCTGGCCGCTACATACAATATGATGGGCCTTGAGAAGGAGGCCCAGGCCGAAGCCTCAGAGGTGTTAAGATTAAACCCCAAGTTCTCATTGGATTACTTGGGAAAGGTATCTGGATATAAGGATCGGACGGAAATAGAGAAAATTATTACTGCCCTGCGCAAGGCGGGGCTTCCCGATAAGCCACCTCTCCCCCTTCCCGACAAGCCCTCCATTGCGGTGCTGCCCTTTGAAAACATGAGTGGTGACCCAGAGCAGGAGTATTTCAGTGATGGGTTGACTGAAGAAATTATTACCGCCCTTTCAAAGACGCCAAAATTGTTTGTCATTGCCCGGACTTCATCGTTCAAATACAAAGGCAAGGAGATAGATGTACGCACGCTAGGAAGAGAATTGGGAGTGCGATATGTGTTAGAGGGGAGTGTCCGAAAATCAGGCGACAAGCTTCGAATAACTGCACAGCTCGTTGATGCCCAAACAAATCAGCATCTTTGGGCTGAGCGCTACGATAGGTATCTGAAGGACATATTTGCCATTCAGGATGACATCACAAAGAAGATCATTACATCCCTACAAGTGAAGCTGACGGAGGGGGAGCAAGCCAGAGTGTATGAAAAAGGTACAAACAACCTCGAGGCCTATCTTAAGGTCTTCCAGGGGCGTGGGCATGGAAATCGCTTCAATAGAGAGGCTAACGTTCTGGCCCGGAAGATGTATAAGGAAGCAACTGCCTTAGACCCGGGTTATGCAATGGCATACTTACGCCTGAGTGCGACCCACATTATGGATATACATTATGGATCGAGTCAGTCACCTAAGCAGTCTTTGGAGAGGGCTGAAGAACTGGTAAATAAGGCACTTGCCCTCGATGGTACCTTGGGTGAGGCCCACGCCTTTT
>CAZPBZ010000318.1:0-1877 GCA_964584765.1 uncultured Thermodesulfobacteriaceae bacterium | reverse complement strand
CAGGTGTCGGGGTAAGAATTGCTGCCACGAGAAATACTATAAGAATGGCATACTTGCGGTACTTCCTGAGTGTGTGGGCATCCAACAGGCCTATCAGGCCCAGAAATACTATGAAAACCGGTAGCTCGAAGGCGAGTCCAAAGCCCAGAAGAAGGCGAATCGTCATCGTGAAGTATTCGCTGACACTTGGCAACAGGCGCAGGCTTTCACCTGAATAACCGGCAAGAAATTTGAAAGCAGTGGGGAATACCACCATATATCCAAAGATTGCGCCACCGATGAACAGGAATGACGAGCATACGACAAAGGGCAGGGTCCAGCGTTTTTCATGTTCATATAGTCCCGGGGCCACAAATGCCCATATCTGATATAGAATAACAGGGCTTCCTACAAAGATTCCGCATGTGAGAGCCAGCTTGAGATAGGTGAAAAAGGCCTCGGGATATGATGTAAAGATCAGGCTCGTCCCAGGAGGCAGGACGGCCTCAAGGGGCTTAGAGAGCATGGCAAAGATCGGCTCAATTACTGCGTAGCAAATGCCAAAACCTACACATACCGCAATAAAGCAAATGATCAGACGCCGGCGTAATTCCTCAAGGTGCTCTGTAAGACCTGTTTTTTCCTGGATGGCAAGCAGCAGGCAATAAGCAGGCAGTGTAGTTGCCTTATCAAAATTCATAGAACCAGTCATTTTTGCTGAGTATTGTGGCCCCATCAGCCTCTACAAGCGCCATGTTTTCAAGACGAACCCCGCCCTGGTCCGGGAGATATATTCCAGGCTCAACAGTGACCACCATTCCAGGCCTTAGCTTTTTCCGTGACCGTCGTGAGAGGGTCGGCGCCTCATGGACTGCAAGCCCCACCCCGTGCCCCAGGGAATGGACGAATCTTGGGCCGTAGCCGGCATCCTTGATTACATCTCTGGCTACTTGATCTACCTGTTTGCCTGTTACCCCGGCTTTAAGGGCTTCTTGGGCGGCAATTTGGGCCTTGCGGACTATAGCGTATACTTCCCTGAAGGGCGATCTGGGTTCACCAAGAAAAATAGTCCTTGTCATGTCCGAGCAGTATCCTCCAAGCCTGGCTCCCATGTCTATGAGTATGGGCTCGCCCTCTTTGATTGGCCTGTCTGTAAGAATGGCATGGGGCAGGGCAGCATTGGGCCCAGAGGCCACAATGGGAGAAAAGGAAGGGCCTTCTGCATGTTGCCATAACCCCTCGATGATACGCCAGGCAATTTCCTTCTCAGTCATGCCGGGTCCAATGTCTCTCCATATGCCTTCAAACACTGTCTCGGCTACAGAGATGGCTTTTTTAAGGGACTCTACCTCTGAAGACGATTTAATTGAGCGCATAGTCTCGATCCGGCCCCCAAGTGAGACAAACTCTGTTTCAGGCAGGGCCTTTTTAATGGCTTCAAAGCGCCGGCAGGACAAAAAATCAGGTTCGTAGGCAAGGTTATGTACACTGCAATCGTGCATCAGATTTTTCAGGGCATGGGCCAGACCGCGTCTGTATATGACCAGGCGCCAGTCAGGGGCCTCATCCCTTGCCTGGACTTCGTAGCGTCCGTCTGTGAGCAAAATGGCCTCTTTGCGAAGGATTAAAAGCGCACCTGCTGATTCGGAGATGCCCACGTCTTCTGCGGTAAACCCGCTTAAATAAAGACGGTTTTCAGGACACGTTATAAGAAGCGCGTCCAGGCCCCGGCCGGCCAGGACGGCACGCACCCGCTTCATACGCTGTAAATAGTGAGATTTCATACCTTCTTATCCCCCACCAAGGCCCGAATCATTGATCAAGATCATGGGCTCTCCACCAGGTCTACCGAAACCAGTCTTGACACCCCTTTATCCTCCATAGTAACTCCATAAAGG
>CAZPBZ010000317.1:0-1877 GCA_964584765.1 uncultured Thermodesulfobacteriaceae bacterium | reverse complement strand
CCGATTCGGGAAGTGCCTTGATTGATGGACACGACATCTTTACAAAACCCGGGGAGGTAAAAAAGATAATAAACGCCTTCCCTGAATCCAGTGGTTATTATGAATGGATGACAACGTACGAATACCTTGAATTTTTCTCCTATCTGTATGGCGCGAAAAGATCAAAACAAGAAATCTATAAGCTCATAGAAAGCGTGGGGCTCAATGGGAGGGAAAATCATCTCATCGGTAGCTTTTCCCGCGGCATGAAGCAGAGGCTCGGTATTGCAAGGTCGCTTATCAACCGACCGCGACTTTTGTTTCTTGATGAGCCTACAAACGGTCTTGACCCAAAGGGCAGAAAGGATATCCATGACCTGTTGATGGATCTCAACCAGGAACATGGCACAACCATATTTCTTTCGACACACCTGCTGGATGATGTGGAAAGGCTTTGCAACAGGATAGCCATCCTCAATTTTGGGAAGATAGTGAGGTCAGGTGATCTAGAAAAGATGGAGGGAAAGGGAACAATAGAGGATATCTTCTTTATGTCCACAAAGGAGGAAACACTTTGAAAACACAGTATATAATGCAAAAGGAGATAAAGGAGAGCATCTTAACCCCAAAGGGTTTTTTATGGTATGTCTTTACATCCGTTATCTTGAGTATCCTGAGCTATCTCTTTCTGACCAATAATGAATTGAGCTTACTTGACCAGAGTCAGATGCTTTACATGATTATGAATTTCATAACCGCCCTCGGGGTATTAATGGGACTTGTATTAGGGGCGGACGCCTTTGCCGGTGAAATAGAAAGAGGGACACTTGAGGCGCTCTTTTTAAGCCCTGTAAATAAGACAGAGCTTGCGGCAGGAAAGCTCGGTGCGGCCATAGCAAACTGGGTGATTATCTTCACCATCTCTCTGCCCTATCTATTCATCGTTGGCAAGGGTGGACAAAATCTCCTGCAGGGTATTCTCTATCTCGCTGTCCTCGGGACACTCCTGTCGCTCATTTTTTCCGCCCTCTCCATGGGGCTTTCAGCAAGGCTGAAATCAATGAAGAATTCCCTCATCATCTCTTTCTTTATCTTCCTGTTGGCCGGGTCCCCCATGTTTCTTTCAGCAGCCCAGCGCATGACATGGTTTGGCAAAATCCTCGATCTGGTAAATCCCTTTGCTGATGCCATCAACACCTTCGACAGCGTGGTTATTGACAGCCAGGGTTTCAGCTTCCAGATTGAACGGATCGCAATTATCTGCGGCTACACATTTTTATCCCTGTGGTTCTTAAGAAGGGGTGCATCCAGATTGGAAATATGAGGTAATTAAGATGAAAAAGCTAATATTAGTTTTATCAACATTTTTTCTGGGAATGGCTGTGAATTACACTTCTGCTTCGGCGGCAGGTCGCATCACCGTGTCCATTAATCCTCAATCTATTCAGGCCAATATGGGAGATAAGATAATATATGTAGGAACGATAACCAATAATTCGGACATGGCTGTTGACAATATCATCTCTTATATCTCCCTGGCAAATGTTACACCGGGCGAGGAGGCGCCCATGGATCTTGAAGATTGGAGCGCCAATAAGGCAATTAAGATAGATACTATTCCGCCGCACGGGACATACGAAGGCAAATGGCCCATGCGTTTAATCAATTCGGGAAGTTATGTTGCTTATATTACAGTTGTTAATAAGGGAGATACCACACCTATAAGCAGCGCCATGTCCCATCTCGAAATAAAGAGGGTCATCAGGCTCAACCCCAATAATGTATTACCTGTGGCGATAGGCGAGCCCTTCATCATTGGGGGCGTTTTTATGTTCATTGCTTTTAAGAGGAGAAAGAGAATAAGATAAATCATGCGGATACTGATTGTTGAAGATGAA
>CAZPBZ010000316.1:0-1886 GCA_964584765.1 uncultured Thermodesulfobacteriaceae bacterium | reverse complement strand
GAGCATATCAGCCTGAATTTTCGCATGGGCACCGATTAAGAAATCAGCCAGAATGTGCTGCCTAAGTGGTATAACCTCCTTACAGTATTGGCAGAAAGCTTTTTGCTTTTTCGCACAGGCCGGGCAAACGAGGAACCCTTTTCCTCGGGATGAATATTCTTTCCAGGCCCGGCTGGCCTCGTAAAGTGATGTCTCGTTTGAAGGGACATGTGTAATACCAGTATCATCTAAGAATTGCTTCAGATCCTGAAAGGATAGAAACTGGGCAGCCAATTCGGCATACACGATTTCACTGATAATAAGCTTATTGCTGATACCAAGACGCAATAAACAGTTCAGAGAAGAATGAACGTGTTTTGTATTCGGGATCAAGATATCAAGTAATATGTTGGTATCAATGGCTAAAATCATCTGCGGTATTCCTCAATTCATCTATGATATCTTCAGGTTCTTTACCTTTTAGATGTGAAAGATAGCCTACATATCTTTTAAGATTTTCTACTGAAGTCTGTTTTTTCCTTAGATAAACTGTTCCAGCGTCGACCTCAAAATTAACTTGATCGCCGGTTTTGATACCCAGCATAGTCCTTATCTGTTGAGGAATGGTTACCTGGCCTTTTTGAGTTACTTTTGGCATTTTTTGTTGTCCTTTTTTGTATTACTATGGGTATTACTTTTCTGATGAGGGTTGTCAAGCTAAAGAAAAACAGAGGCAGGGTCATTTTGGACCTGCCTTTTATTGTGGTGCCAGGGGGACTCGTTTACATACGAAATAAGTCCGGATACACTCTCAAAATGAATAGTGCTTCGAACCTTTGAACCCTGAACCTTGAACCATTAACCTCTGAACCCCGTCAGGAAATCCCCCTTATAGCCCTTGAAAGATCCCTTGTAAGCATCAGGACACGGATAGAGAGCTCACGAGACAGGAGCCCTGTGCCACAACTTGGAGTGATGAGCGCCTGGCTCTTCACCATTTCCGGATCTATGCCTAACTGTTTTACCTGCTCGTCCCACAGGGTCCTTAGACTTGAAACATCTTCTTTTCTCAAGTCTTCTTCGTTTAATGTAGGAACAAGGCCCCATGCGATTATCTTTCCTTTTTTCAGGAAAACCGACAATTGTTCCTTATACAGGACTATGCGGTCAAAAAAGCCATAGGCATCGAAACTCAGGACATCCACCGGAGTTTCCAGGATCACGGGCCAATCCGTGTTTGCGCATACGTGAATACCCGGGATACCGCCTGCCTGTTTTACAGTATCAATTACCTCGGTCAGGTCGGTAATTACATCTTCCTTTGTGACGCCGACCATGGCGGAAGACCCGAATCCGGCAAGCGCTGGCTCATCCAGGAACAGGATTACCTCATGGCCCAAGGCCTTCATCTCTTCTACCTGGTATCTGGCCCTGAGGGCGATGGCCTTGACTATCACTTCACGAAGTTGAGGATTGAAGAAGGCCAGGCGACCGGACTTGTCCTTAAGGCCGCTCAGCATGGTAAAGGGACCTGTGATCTGGCCTTTGAGGGCCATGGGCTTGGAGCCGGCCTGTGGGATCGCTTCAAGAAATGCCTTGAAACCGCGTCCGGTTTTGTCGGAAAAGGCAAAGATGGATTGTTTCAGAGAGAGTCCTGCCTCAGTGACCTTCAGGTATTGTTCATAGAAGGAGAGGAGCTCTTGCTCAAAGGCCGGATTTTCTGTATCAAAACGGAGAGAATCTCCCTCTCCCCGTATTCCGGGAAGACCTTCTGTAAACTGGGAAAGGAGCCTTTCCTCCGGATACCCGGGTAGCTGGGCCCAGAGCGGAATTTCAGGCATGTACTCCAGGATAAGCCTGGTGGCTTCCTGGTGGTCCGAGAGGGGCAGGCTTCCAATCAGTGTTGG
>CAZPBZ010000315.1:0-1901 GCA_964584765.1 uncultured Thermodesulfobacteriaceae bacterium | reverse complement strand
AGGCCTTGTCAGAACTGCCAAGCAGGGAGGTTCTGCTTGCAAAGCTGCTCACAGTTTTTGTCGCTGTTCCTGCAGGTCTTGTCAGGGCCCTGTCAGGTATAACGCGAAAGCTGCTTTATGCGTTAAGGGCAATTGAAGATCAGAAAAATGGTAATGATAATTGAATAAGTAGTTCTGCTCAAAATCAGCTCAAAGCTCAAGGATCTATTGTAATCAACTCCTTTCAGCTTTCAGCTTCAGGTTTTCAGCTCTTATGCAACGCTGTAGACAGGTTGTCTTCGGCAGAATTATAGATAGTTAATAAGGAGACCGAAATGGCTATTTCTAAAGAGGATGTAATTGAATTTATTTCTAATATGACAGTGCTTGAACTTTCCGAGCTAGTCAAGGAGTTGGAGGATAAGTTTGGTGTAAGTGCAGCTGCGCCGATCGCAGTAGCGGCTGCTGGTTCGGTTGCCGGTCAAGAGGGCGGTGCCCCTGCTGAGGAACAGACAGAGTTTGATGTTGTTCTAGTAGACTTTGGCGACCAGAAGATCAAGGTAATCAAGGAGGTCAGGGCCGTAACAAGTTTGGGCCTTAAGGAAGCTAAAGATCTGGTTGAGGGCGCGCCTAAGGCCATCAAAGAAGGTGTTTCCAAAGACGAGGCCGAGAAGATAAAGGAACAGATTGAGAGTGTCGGCGCAAAGGTAGAGATAAAATAACCAGGAAATATACACAACGATATAAAAAATTGCGCATCCAATGCCGGTTGCCGCTTGATCATCTTGTATGGGCGGGGATAAACCCCGCCCATACATTTCAGATTTCCCCCAATTGTCAATAATGTGCAACGAAAAACGCTACCCCGAGGCAGTACCCTATGACAAAAAATCAAGCACTACCCGTGAGAAAGAACTTCGGTCGTGTAAAAAAAGTCATTGATATTCCAAACTTAATCGAGATGCAGCAGTGTTCCTACGCCAAGTTTTTGCAAAAAGACGTGGCTCCGGAAGCCAGAGAGGATGTGGGGATTCAGGCAGCATTTCAAAGCGTTTTCCCAATAACGGATTTCACAGGTGCATCTTCTATTGAATTTGTTCAATATTCTATAGGTGAGCCCAAATACTCTGAGGAAGAATGTCTTTCCCGTGGCGTGACCTATGAGTCGCCGGTGAAGATGGTGGCGCGACTCCTTTCTTATGACGTGGATAAAGAAAGCGGAGTACAAAGTATACGGGATATCAAGGAACAGCAGATTTACTTTGGTGCCATTCCCCTTATGACCAGAACCGGCACCTTTATTATTAATGGTACTGAGCGAGTAGTGGTCAGCCAGCTTCAGCGTTCTCCAGGGGTGTTCTTTGACCACGACAAGGGAAAGACACATGCCAGTGGGAAATTGCTTTACTCAGCCAGGGTCATTCCGGTCCGTGGTTCCTGGATAGACTTGGAGTTTGATCCCAAAGACATCTTGCATGTCCGGATAGATCGCAGGCGGAAGTTCCCTGTAACAGTGTTGCTGAAAGCCGTGGGTTACAGCACTGAAGATTTGCTAAGTATTTTTTATAACTGGGATACGTATGTAATTGATGGCAAATTTTTGTATCGTAGGGTGAATACAGAGACCATGTTAGGCCAGAAGGCTACTCTGGACGTAGTGAATCCTGATACAGGCGATATCCTTTTACGTAAGAATCGCAAGTTCTCCCGGACCATGATGAAGAAGTTTGAGGAATCAGGTGTAATCATGGTACCAGTTGAAGAAGATGATCTGATAGAAAAGATCACAGCCCTTGATGTAGTAAATCCTGAAACCGGGGAGGTGTTGATTCCCATGAACTCTCCGGTCACGAAAAAGGATCTGGCGTTTTTGAGGGAGAGTGGAATCACAGAGTTGCAGGTTTTGTTTATCGATGGCATCA
>CAZPBZ010000314.1:0-1908 GCA_964584765.1 uncultured Thermodesulfobacteriaceae bacterium | reverse complement strand
AAGATACTTGTCGTAGACGATAGTCGATTGATTTCCCACATTGCGAAAACTATTCTGACCAAGCAAGGGCATGAGGTCATTTTGGCTCAGGATGGCCTGACAGGCCTTCAGGCAGCCAAATCCGAATGCCCGGACCTCATCTTGTTGGATTTGATTATGCCGGTCATGGATGGATACCAGGTGTGTCAAGAGTTGAAAGAGGAGGAAAGTACCAAAGAGATACCTGTCATTATGCTCACCTCAAAGGCTGAACCCGCAGACAAGGTAAGGGGCCTGGAACTGGGGGCCTTGGACTATGTGGTCAAACCCTTTGACGAAGGCGAGTTGGTGGCCCGTGTGAATATACAGTTACGATTGAAGCAGCTTCATGAAGCCCTTCAGGAGAAGAATCGGCAGCTCCAGAAGTTGGCCAACCGGGACGGACTGACAGGCTTATATAACCATCGATATTTCCACGACCAGTTGTCTAAAGACTTTTTGCGCGCAAGAAGATATCATGAGTTTTTGTCGTGCATTTTATTAGACATAGACTATTTTAAGAAATTTAACGATACCTACGGACATCAGACGGGTGACATCGTATTAAGTGCTCTGGGGCAAGTCATCAATGACACTATAAGAGACAGCGATTTCGCAGCCAGATACGGGGGTGAAGAGTTTGCGATCGTTTTGTATCACACAGACAGACCGGCCGCGTTTCATGTAGCTGAACGTCTCAGGCAGGTGGTGGAACATTGTGATGTCCGCGATAAGGACAATGTGTTGCATATCACTATCAGTTTAGGGGTTGCCACATTTCCACACGAGCAAATCCGCAATTACAAACAGCTAGTTGAATGTGCTGATAAGGCATTATATAAGGCCAAAAAAAATGGCCGAAACCGGGTAGAGCCCTGGGATTGAGAATTAAAAATTGTCAATTGAAAGAAAATCACAAATCAATCTTCAATAGTCAATTATCTATAATTTTCGCCAATTTTCGCAAAGCGTATAAGCTTCCTCGATTTTTGAGGGTTGTGTGACGTTTTGCTGAACGCTGTTTTTAAAACCTTAGCGGGTTTGATTCTTTAATCTAAGGACAGGCTGCCCTTGACACAAATTTCATATAGGTTATTTTAGGCAGTCGAATATTCATAGGGGAGAGGATTTCTGCTTATTCGGCCTGGAACAGGGTGACGGGATCTTCATTTTCGGCGAACTCGGTATCAGGCACGGATTCAATAACAATTTAATATTGAGGCCATTTACTACATGGCTACCAAGGACAAAACTTTGTCCCGGGGTGAATGCTTTCTCAAAGATATAGTAAAGAGCATTAAGCAAATATCCAGAGAGGACCGTTAGTTAATGAATAAAATTACATCAAAACATCTGCATCAAAACCGAAAAACCATAGTATTTGGCCTCTGGTTCCTGTTTTTAAGCCTTTGTCTGGCTGGCAATGTGACGGCGGCCTTCACTGACCGTCCAAACCAGCCTGCGGCGGATACGTCAGAGACGCTTGACATATACGGCCACATACTGAATCCGCACGGCTCTGGAGTGGCAGATGCCGATGTTGAGACCCTGGTAAACGGGATTGTTCAGGAACCGCTGGTTAAGGATCATCATGGACACGGCAAAGCCAGGATAACTACAGAGCTTGACGGCAGCTTTCAGGCAACCATCGGCCTGGCTAAAGGGACGCTCCCTGGTGCAGAAATAAAGATCAAGGCCTTCAAGCCGAGCTATGAGGAAACTGAGTTTACAGTGCCCTCGGATCAGATAGCTATGAGCGGATCCAGGCACACGGCGAAGGTGGATATCCACATCAATAGAAGCCATGGCCCTGCCTTTTGGATCGCCACCGTAATATTCATCCTGGCCTATGTACTGATCTCCTTTGAATTGTTGCACCGTACCCTGGCA
>CAZPBZ010000313.1:0-1916 GCA_964584765.1 uncultured Thermodesulfobacteriaceae bacterium | reverse complement strand
CAAAAGGCCCAGGAGCTGATTCCGGGCGGAGTAAACAGCCCGGTACGCGCATGCAGGTCAGTGGGCTGTGATCCAATATTTGTAGAGAAGGGAGAGGGCTGCCGCTTATACGACGTAGATGGGAACCAGTATATCGACTATGTCTGCTCCTGGGGTCCGATGATTATCGGGCATGCACACCCTGAGGTAAGGGCGGCAGTCACAGAGGCCCTGGCATCCGGTACCAGTTTCGGTGTGCCGACCTGGCGGGAGGTCGCCCTGGCACAGAAAATAGTTGAGCTTGTGCCGTCCATTGAGCAGGTGAGGCTGGTAAACTCAGGCACAGAGGCCACCATGAGCGCTATCCGTCTGGCCAGGGGATATACAGGCCGGAAAAAGATCCTGAAATTTGATGGCTGTTATCACGGACATGCGGATTCCTTCCTGGTAAAAGCCGGCTCCGGTTTGGCGACCCTTGGTATTCCGGGAAGTCCGGGAGTGCCTGAGGAGGTTGTATCCAATACGCTGGCTGTGCCTTTTAATGATTTGGAGGCCCTCAAGACCATCCTGGACAGAGAGGGGGATGAGATAGCAGCGATTATTGTGGAACCAGTCCCTGCCAATATGGGCATAGTCCCGCCAAGAGAGGATTTTCTCCCTAAACTGCGGGAGTGGACCGAAGAAAAGGGCATAGTACTTATATTTGACGAGGTGATCACTGGTTTCAGGCTGGCTCCTGGTGGGGCCCAGGAGTATTTTCAAGTAATGCCGGACCTTACCTGTCTTGGAAAGATAATTGGTGGGGGATTGCCGGTAGGGGCCTATGGCGGCAAAAAGGAGATTATGGAAAAGATAGCCCCGGTGGGTCCTGTGTATCAGGCGGGGACCTTGTCCGGGAATCCACTTGCCACTGCGGCCGGCCTTGCAACCCTTGAGGTGGTGAGCCGTCCGGGATTCTATGAAGTCCTTGAAGAAAGGGCAGAGGCCCTGGGAAACGGGCTTGTTGAGATTGCTGGGAGGCATGGGGTGACCTGCTGTCTGCAGCGTATGGGGTCCATGATGACGACTTTCTTTGGTCAAAGAGGTCCTGTTGTTGATTTTGAGGCTGCCCTTAAGTCCGATACCGATCTTTATGCCCGCTTTTTCAGGCACATGCTGGAAGAGGGGGTTTATATGGCCCCATCCCAATTTGAGGCAGGCTTTGTCTCCCTGGCCCATGGATGGGATGTGATTGAAGAGACCCTCAGGGATGCTGAATCCACATTCAAGAATCTTGGTTAGGGCGTAATTATTCAATCCTTGTCTGGAGGAATGTGAACAGTTAGCTTAAAAGAAAAATCAGAGGCCGGTTTGATACAAATGGATTGACAGTTGTGTTTTCCTATGCTAATTGATAATTCAATTCTCCAGGAAGATTTTTTGGAGAGTTTTTTAATGATATAAAAATGAATGAGGCCCCGTTCAGTTTGGTTAACGGAGTGGTCTGTCGGCAAATAAGTTATGGTGATACATGGGCACTATAAGAGAGGAACTTGCATCGCAGTTTCGCAGTCTCAGTGTTGCCAGCGCTATTGCTATGTCTGTGGTTTTTTCCATCTTTGCCGGGGCAATTACGGGGCATTATCTTGATGCCTGGCTATTTGATGGACAAAGTCATTGGCTCACCATTATCTGCCTTTTTTTTGGGATTGGCGGGGCTGTTAAGAATTTTCTTATCCTGACCAAGCGTTTTAGCAAAGAACCCAAGGAGAAAAAAGGGGAAGACCAGCCGGGGACACATACTTCAGGTCGCCAGGATAATGTTTAAAGCAGTAATCAGCGGAAATATAGACGAACATTTCATAAAGTACTACAAGTGTGCTAACTGGATTCTTTTGGTTTTGATGGCGGTTGTAGCCAATATGGTATCTTCTCCTGATATGGTCACCGGTATCCTG
>CAZPBZ010000312.1:0-1925 GCA_964584765.1 uncultured Thermodesulfobacteriaceae bacterium | reverse complement strand
CTTGATGATAATGTCCTGTACCATGGCGTTTCATTATTTTCAATTATAGTTCCAGCCAGGACTCGGAGAATATGGTCTTTCCCATCAGGACTCTGGTCGTCTTGTAGTATTCCATTTCCTTGGGAGAAAGGGTGCCGGGGTCAGGTTCGTTTTCGTCCATTATATCGTGAACCAGCTTCAGCAGTTCAGGCATTTGCCCGTGGGCCAGTTTAATTAACTCATGATCGTATGTGTCGACAATGGCCGACCACAATCCATGTTTCATTAACATGGACAGAAAAGCCCGGTTGAGATATGGGCGTTTTTCAGCAGAAACACCGTTTGAGACATTTGAGAGGCCTATTATGGATTTTACGCCCGGAGCGATCTCAGACAACATGCCCATGAACTCCAGTCCGCTCATTACCTGGTCTGATCCCAGGGTTATCGGAGTGGCAATTGGATCTATCAGAATCTTCTCGTTTGGGATCCCGGCCTCGTTCATGGCCATGGAGAGGTCTACAGTCATGGCTGCCCTCTCGTTAGAATCCCTGGGCATGCCGTCCACTCCCCAGAGCAGGCCTACAACGTTACAGCCTGTCTTAGCAGCTACAGGTATAAGCTTATTCATTCTCTCAGGCTGGAGCGAAATAGAATTCATCACGTGGATCCTGGGATTCCCGGCTGCCTTCATGCCGGCAATCAATGCGTCGGCATTTGTGGTGTCAAGGGACAGAGGGCAATCGGTTATTTCCTCTGTAATATTGACCATCCAGGGCATTAACTTAGACCCTTCCTTTCTGGCAGGCCCGATGTTCAGATCCAGGAAATCCGCCCCATCCGCCACTTCTTCATTGGCCATCAACTGAATCGGCCCGGGATCGCGCTCCTTCATGGCCTTCCCAATCCGGGTACCCATGATATTTATGCTTTCAGCTATGCATTGGACATACATAATTACACCTCAGCCTGCCAATCCCTCAGAAAGGGAGGTATACGGCTTGCCTCTCTCGGGCCAACCTGTATCTTCCAGTCCGGGAGTTCCTCCTCCAGCTCGCCTTTTATAGAGGCCAGATATCCCGGGATAATCAGGTTTCTGTGTTTGATCCTGTCTTCAATGTTTGATTTTTTTACAAACATACCTATGAGATCCGCACTGAATTTTCCCGCGGCCCAGGCAGTAAGCACTGAAAGGCCCTCTGTATCTTTGATTAGGAGCCAGGAAGGGACTTTGCTGCCTTCGACTTCTCCTGAGACGATAAAATAAGTCAGGGAGAAGTTGCATGTAATAAGTACGGGAGAGTTCTCGTCCGGCCCGTTTATTGGATAAATGTTCTCCTCGACCACCATGGGCCTCTGAGGATCAGTAAAGAGGTTAAGCCGCTCGAGCAGGAGCGGGAACAGGGTATCTCCCTGCAAGTCGGACAGAACTATGATGCCGGCATACTTGGCCACCAGAACCGATGCAATCATTGTCTCAAGCAGAGGATCCCGGGTCATCTCACACGTGAAAGAGATGGTGGGAAATCCAAAGGCCTTGTACTTGTGTTTTGTAGAAGCCCTGCGTATGGCCACCTGATCTTCAAATGCAGCCCTTATGGTCCTGGCACCTGTATCCAAGACAAGATCTTTAATCCCAGCCTTCTGTAACCGATCTGATATCTCCGCAGCCTCTCCCAAGGTCTCACCCTTCACTGCCAAAGGGCAACCAGCCTCCCTGGCTGTCTCTGCCATGGTCTCTGAATTTTCCTTTGTGGCACAGTAAAGAAGGGGCTTGTGATCTCCGCAGAACCTGGCGCCTGCTGCAAGGCAGTCGGCCTGATCGCTCATGAGGACAAGAGCGGCGTCAGGGCACTCGTTCCGGACACGTTCCACCAGAGAAGTAAATACTCCCTCATCCCCGGTGGCGTCACTTACAGCTATCAGGTCGGCTTTGAGCACCAATC
>CAZPBZ010000311.1:0-1929 GCA_964584765.1 uncultured Thermodesulfobacteriaceae bacterium | reverse complement strand
TGGCCTCTTCTTGCCCAAGGCCCAAGTCCAAAACAACTGTGAATTCTCCGGCAGCCATGACCTTCTTGGCCAGGTCCTCAGCCTCTTTGCCAACGCCCACACCCATTCTCACAATTTCGATGTCATCAAAGGACAAACTGATCAGCCCCTGATCCAGGGGGAAACCCGCACGGCCTGCTGCAGCAAGTATTCGACCCCAGTTAGGGTCTTCGCCGAAAAAGGCCGTCTTCACGAGTGGAGATTCAGCAACAGTCCGGGCTATCCTGTCTGCCTCTTCTCCGGTCCTTGCTCCCTTGACGACCACGGTAACACACTTGGTGACACCTTCGCCGTCCATGACAATCTGCCGGGCCAAGTCTTGCAGCAAATCTTTGAGTACAGCCTCAAGGGTCCCTCCGTAATAAACTTCATTAATCTCCATATTTCCGGCAAGACCGTTGGCCAGGGCCAAAACAGTATCATTCGTACTGGTATCCCCGTCTATGGTAATCCGGTTAAACGTGTCTGATACGGTCCTTTCAAGCGCGCCTTGCCACCAGACCGGGTCCACCCTTGCGTCTGACAGGACAAAGGAGAGCATTGTGGCCCGGGGTGGACCAATGTTCGGCCCTATCATTCCAGCGCCCTTTGCCATGCCGGCAACAGTCACCTCTACACCCCCGACATCAATGCGCCTGATGGCTATCTTCCGAACTGTATCCGTAGTGAGAATGGCGTCCGCCACAGCTTCCAGCCCATTTTCAGAAAGGCCTCTCACGAGTGCCGGTACGGCATCTGTTATCCGTCCCATGGGGAGAGGTTGGCCGATCACGCCAGTTGACGAGACCATAACATCCTCAGGGGTTATGCCCATTTCCTTGGCCACGAGAGAGCAGATCTCGTGGACGTGGACCACCCCGTCATTGCCTGTGCAGGCATTTGCATTGCCGCTGTTCATCACAACAGCCCTGGCATAAGGCTCACCCCTGCTGAGACGATCAAGCCCCACAAGGACCGAGGCGGCCTTTACCTCGTTTCTGGTAAATACGGCTGCCAATACCGCAGGCTCATTAGAAGCTATCAGACCCAGGTCAAGGCGTCCCTGATACTTGATATTGGCTGAAACGGCCGAACCCTTAAAGCCAGGGACCAATAAGTTCATTTCCTTCCGCAACATTTCTTATATTTTTTTCCGCTGCCACAGGGACATAGGTCATTACGACCCACTTTCTGCCCTTTGCGCTTAACAGTCTTTGGCTTGTCATCGCCATCTCCACGGCCATAGCTCATGCGCTGCTGTTGTTTTCTGCGACGGGCTTCCAGCTCTTCAGTTTCTCTTTCCCGCATGGGACGAATCCGGAGCAGGAGACTTATAGCCTCTTCTCTGAAGCGCTGGATCATGGCCATAAACATGTCATAACCCTCGCGCCTGTACTCCTGAAGCGGATCTTTTTGGCCATAGCCTACCAGCCCTATACCTTCTCTTAAATGGTCCATGTTGAGGAGATGATCCTTCCACAAGTTGTCCAGAGTCTGGAGGACTATGAACCTCTCCACCCGAGTCATCTCTTCATCTCCGAACCGGGCCAACTGGTTCTCGTAGGCCTGTCTTGCGGCCGCGGCTATTTTTTCTTCCAGTGCCGCCTGATCAAGATCCTTTTTTTCTTCCTGAGGAATATCCAGACGAACGGAAAACTGGCCGAGCAGACGTTCCTCCAGGGCCTTCCAGTCCCATTCTTCCGAAGGCCCTTTTTCATCCGTATAGGTATCCACCAGATCTGCCGCTATATCATCAATAAAACCATAGATCTCCTCCCGCATATCCTCGCCGGCAAGTATCTGCCTCCGCTGGCTGTAAATCACCTCTCTCTGCTTGTTCATTACGTCATCGTAATCAAGGAGGTGCTTTCTGATCTCAAAGTTGTGGGCCTCAACTTTTCGCTGGGCGTT
>CAZPBZ010000310.1:0-1931 GCA_964584765.1 uncultured Thermodesulfobacteriaceae bacterium | reverse complement strand
CGGGCATCAACTGTCTCGGAGAGGGCCTGGTTATACACCTGGGTACAAGGACAGGCTGTTATGTGACAGAGGCTCAGACCTATTATGGTCTTGAAAGACATAGCGTCTCCACTGAGTGATGCATAGACCTCTGCGCTTATATCAACCGCATCCACTGATGTCCTCCGGCTCACAGAGGTCCTTCGGACCAAAGGGACCTTTCCTGAAACCAGCACCCGGGCCCATTCCCCTCGCTGTCTCTCGAGCACCAGAGAGACAAGCTCCCGGGCGTAATAACGGATATCGGGAAAGCTCTTCTGGTATAGCTGAGAGACTGCCTCCTCGATCCTGGACATATGGATGCCCCGCACGTACTCAGGGAGGTTAACAGATATCTCTGTGTTGAATGGTAGCTTCCCCTGGGGCAATGAGATCCATACGGTCTTTCCGGAAATACCTACTTCCGTAAGACCTATTTGAAAGGAAGGTGCCTGTTCCGGCACATCCTTCCCCTCACGGAGGGCCCTGTGATGTCCTGAAAGAGGAATCTCAGGGCTCAGACCAGGCCTTGCATTTTCATGTTCATGTACCACTCCTGAACTGTTCGCCATCTTTGTCTCCCTTTGGCGGCGAGTACCTGCATCTTCCGTATTCTGTCAAAATCCTCCGGCAAGGCCTTGTCGCTTGTTTGCAAGACTTCCATAATTCGCCCCAAGGCCTTCTGGATCTCCATGCCACCTTTCGTTAAACAACAAAGGCTTCCATCATGGAGAAGACGGTGACTGATTACCTCAGGTACGAAGCCAAATGGGTACAGGGTAGAGAGCTTGAGAAAGAAGGCCCAGTCTTCGCCCATGTCTCCTTGACCAAAGCCGCCAACATCTTCAAATGCCTTGCGGGTTACAGCCACAGAAGAAGGGACCATAAAGCACCATCTGGCAAGACTGCTAAAACACTGGCCGCTAATCTCTTCACCCCCTTCTGGGATGAAGAACTCACCTCCGCCCAGCGAGTCTTTTGTCTTGGTCACACCATAGGCTACCTGAAAACCCTGATGCAATAGCGGTATCAGCGATCTCACATGAAGAGGCAACCAAATATCATCAGAGTCCAGAAACATGAGCACATGGCCCGTAGCAGCCCTGACGCCTTCATTTCTGGCCAGACCGGGCCCTAATCCATGGGTTGAAATAAGCCTGATCCCGGGGAAATGCGTCCTGACGGCCCCTTTTGTGCCGTCTGTGGATCCATCATCCACTACTACAACCTCAGGCACCCATCCTTCCTGGGCCAGCGCGCTCTCTATGGCCTTTAAGACCATATCTTTTCGATCTCTGGCAGGGATGATGCAGCTTACTTTCATCTTCCTACCTTCCTGGAGGAAAGCACGAAGCTGCATCCCTGAGCCTTCCTGCCAGCTTGTGGTCAATATACTGTCTCAATATGGGAATCATTTCATCCAGATATAGGCCTATCTCCTTTTCCGTGGCAGTAGTCAGGGTCTGGTAGAACAGGCATTTTCGCTCTCCTCCCCCAGTTGATGGGAGGCCGAATTCCTCAAGGAAGTGCCGGGTAACCCTCTCGTCATCAAAATCCTCATATACCGGAAACCTAGTCCTTATTCCAAAGTCGTCGGACAACTCTGATATCCTGTCCATAAAGGCCCTGGTCTGTTCTGGGAAATATCCCTGCTTCCTGGCATATCCCACAAGCAGCGTTGGAACCAGCCTCTCAACGCAGTAGATTACGGCCTTCACATGCATGGCCAGCTTGCATGCTGCACACACCAGATTCTTGCCTCCATAACGGGGCATTAGTTCTTCGTACCGGTCGAGCCACAGGCCCTGGAACAGCCTGCCCATGTCCACCTCTACATATGTTGCCTGTGGGATTTGCTCCGAGTCGGGCATTTGGGCCTTGAGTATCCCCTCGCTTACACGAAAGCGTTCTTT
>CAZPBZ010000309.1:0-1978 GCA_964584765.1 uncultured Thermodesulfobacteriaceae bacterium | reverse complement strand
TGGTTGAGCCTGGTGAAGAGTTCGATCAGAGGGACAGGACCAACTATTATGTATGCAAATTGAAAAATGCTCCGCATCCTGATAATGCCGAGCGGTTTCTGAATTTTATTACTTCACCCTCTGCCCAAGAGATTTACAAGAAATACGGCTTTCTGCCGCATTACGTTTAGCTGTGTAAAAGAACATGGAAGTATAAGGACTTTAGCATGAAATTCCGGCCATGTATCGATCTTCACAGAGGCAAGGTAAAGCAGATTGTAGGTTCTACTCTCAGTGATGATAATCCCGAGGCCCTTAAGGAAAATTATGTCGCTGAAAGGCCTTCATCTTATTATGCACAGCTCTTCAGACGTGACGGCCTCACCGGCGGGCACATGATTATGCTGGGTCCTGGGAATGAAGCAGCAGCCACAGAGGCCCTTTCAGCTTGGCCACGCGGCTTGCAGATAGGCGGCGGGATCAATGCGGACAATGCGAGATACTGGCTGGATCAGGGAGCGGCGGCCATTATAGTGACTTCATATGTCTTCAGGGAAGGCGCTATAAATGAAGAACGGCTCAAGGCCCTTGTGGGGCTTGTAGGCAAGGATCGGCTGGTTCTGGACCTGAGCTGCAGGAGAAAGGGCGGAGATTACTATATCGTCACTGACAGGTGGCAGCGATTTACTGATGTGATTATTTCTCCTGAGACCCTTGATTATTTCTCAAAGTACTGCTTTGAGTTTTTGATTCACGCAGCAGATGTGGAAGGAAAATGCAGGGGAATAGATGAGGATCTCGTGGAGCTATTGGGGCGCTGGACACCTATCTCTACTACTTACGCCGGAGGCGCCCGTTCCATAAAAGACCTTTACCTGGTGAAGGAACTCGGTCAGGATAGATTAGATCTCACTATAGGAAGCGCACTGGATATCTTTGGAGGCGATGGGGTGTCCTATGCTGAGGTTGTGGCCTTTAATAGAGAGCGGCTCAAAGCTCAAAGCTGAAGGTTCAGGGTTTACCGAAAATTTGAACCGTTGATTCGTGAGTTCTGAATGGAGAAGGCATGAGAATAGAACGAGGAGAGCATATGTCATACCCCCCTAAAAAGGTGCAAGGACAACAGAATGTTTCCGGCAGGCATGTATTCCCATGCGCAGATCCTGATGAGATGCACCGCTGGATAGAGTACCTGGCCCTTGAAATTGGTCCTCGTCCGTATTCTTCATCAAAGCTTTTGAGAAAGGTGGCTGATAGCCTTTCAGAGAGTTTTAAAAACTTGGGATATAATGTGGATGAGCAGCTTTATTATTACAAAGGGGAAATATACTACAATATATGCGCTTCCCCGAAAACCAAGAGGATCGAACAGGGGCCTGTGCCATTGCTTGTGGTGGGAGCCCACTATGATACGGTGTCGCATTCTCCTGGGGCGGACGACAACGCAAGCGGAATAGCTGGTATTATGGAATTGGCCAGATTGATTTCAAGAGATCCGCCACCCGGCGTGCGGCTGGTTGCGTTTGCACTTGAGGAGCCGCCTGTCTTTCGGACACGATACATGGGGAGTTTTGTGTATGCCCGCAGGCTGAAGAGCAGCAAGGCCTCTGTAAGGGGCGTGATATGTCTTGATATGATAGGATATTTCAGTGATCGTCCCAAAAGCCAGTCTTTTCCCCTGTTTTTTATGGATCGATTCTATCCGAATGCCGGCAATTTTATCGCTCTTGTCGGCAATAAGAAATCTACGAAATGGACTAAGGAGGTCAAGGAGGCCTTTTCCAAAGGTACAGACCTGCCGGTAGAGAGCTTGAACGCCCCGGCGATAGTTGTAGGTATAGATTTTTCAGATCACCGGTCATTTAATCGCTTCGGTTATCCTGCTCTTTTGGTTACAGATACGGCCTTCTATCGAAATCGTAACTATCATCGGCCCTCTGATATGCCTAAGACTCTTGATTATCAGAGGGCGGCAAAGGTGGTAGACGGCCTGGCCCAT
>CAZPBZ010000308.1:0-1984 GCA_964584765.1 uncultured Thermodesulfobacteriaceae bacterium | reverse complement strand
CTGGCGATAATCATGAGTGCTGTCATGACCGGTCCCAATTCACGAATAAGTGAGAGCGCCACCGCCGCTCCAAGCACTCCCTCAGATCCGAATTTAACCAGTGTATAATAGCCCTGTAGCCCCAGGACCATTCCGGTGAAAAGTCCTACCAGAAGGATTATCAGGATAGACTTGGCCCCGATGAAGAAGACCTGCTGCATGGTCTTGCTCACCTGAAGGGGCAGAGAAAAAATCAGGGCAAACGCGTGAATGAAAAAGATCGCAATGGCCCCCAGTTCACCAAGAAAAGCAATAGAAACTTTGCCCAACCAGTTGAATGGTGCGAATACGGAATTGGTCGCTTGAGCCATAGAATTAATTGATCAGTTTAGTTGAAAATATTAATACTAAAGGCGGATTAACCCCCAATATGCTTGTAGATCAGTATCTTAATATTCGATAAAGCAAAAGTAAATAGTAGGCCCTTACAGGCCGGAGTCTGAACCTTGAACCTCTGAACGTATAACAAAAAAAGACTTGTGTGTCTATGTTTCAGCCTGCTATCTTTGCTATATGTTGCAACGCATGCCCAAAGATAAGATTCACGCTGCGGAAAATGAGTTCAATTTTCTCGATCCGATTTCACCGTCTGAAATAGGTTTCGACATAGACGGTGTGGTTGCCGACACCATGAAGGCCTTCATACGGGTGGCCAGAGATGAATTCGGCATAAATTACATCAGCAAGGAGCAAATAACCTCATACTGGATCGAGGAATGCCTGCCTGTACCACTTGACATAATTAAAACCATTATTAATCGTCTCCTTGCAGATCCTTTCGGCATTGAGCTTGAGCCGCTTCCGGGGGCCAGAGAGGTCTTAATAAGACTTGCCGCCCACGGCAGGCTTACCTTTGTGACGGCCAGACCGGTAAAAGAACCAATTGAGGCCTGGCTGGTCTCTCTCCTCTCTGATGTGCCGCGTGGAGACATCAGGGTGATCGCCACAGGTCATCACTCGGCAAAGGCCGGACAGCTTGAGGAACTGAAGCTTAAGTATTTTGTCGATGATCATCTGGAGACCTGCCAGGATCTCCACAAAAGAGGAATCAGGACCATTGTCTTCGACCAGCCATGGAATAGGGGACATACACCTTTTTTGAGAATCAGTTCCTGGGAAGATCTTTCAGGTATCATAAAAATGCCCTCCTAATAACTGGATAATATGCAAAAAAAGGACACCAACCCATAGTAATGAATGAAGAAATAGTGGAAGAACTGGAAAACTGGTTCACCAGTTATGTCCAGAAATTTAAATCCGGGAATCCCGACTGGCAACCAAACATAATACTGAAAGAAGAACATACCAGACGGGTATGCAAGGAAATTTTGGGTATTGGGAGAAAGATTGGATTAAGTGATGAAGACCTTTGCCTGGCTAAGGTAATTGCCCTTTTCCACGATATCGGCCGCTTTGAACAGTTTGCCCGTTATCAGACCTTTGTGGATCGTAACTCCGTGAATCATGCTGTGCTTGGCGTAAAAATACTTAAAGAAACCGGGGTGCTGAACAGGCTTGATAAATCAGTGCGAGATATGATTCTGCGAGCAATCTTATACCACAACCGTTTTGCCTTACCTAAAAAAGAGACGGGGAAATGCCTTTTATTTGCAAAATTGCTGCGTGATGCCGACAAGCTGGATATATGGCGGGTGCTTACTGATTACTACCGTCGGGAAAATGGAAAACGAAATGCTGCAATTGAGCTTGACCTTCCCGATACCCCGGGGATTTCAAGTGATGTTTATAGGGATTTGATGGACAGAAGGATCGTAAATGTTACACATCTTAAAAATCTAAATGATTTTAAGCTTCTTCAAATTGGGTGGATCTATGATATCAACTTTGTGCAAACCTTCCAATGTGTTCAGGAGAGGGGCTATCTGGAAATGATCCGTGATGTCCTGCCTGAATCGGAAAAAATCGCAGAGATTTTTAATGTGCT
>CAZPBZ010000307.1:0-2022 GCA_964584765.1 uncultured Thermodesulfobacteriaceae bacterium | reverse complement strand
TCTTCGTCCGGAATGTTATCGATCAAATCCCATATGACGGGGTTATCATGGTCTTCCAACCATTTGGGACCGAGATACTTGTTAAGAAGGAGTTTCATCTTGGGTTCGATCCATGTAGGGACGTGTATGCCATTGGTAATATGATTAATGGGCACTTTATCCTCAGGTAACTCCGGCCACAAACTGTGCCACATCCGGCGAGCTATTTCCGCATGTCTTTTGCTAACGCCATTACAATATCCGGACATCCTGAGGGCAAAGGCCGTCATATTAAAACCTGCATGGGGTTCTTCTGGGTGGATGCCCAATTGAAGGAAGCTGTCGTGATCCAGCCCCAAGGCCGGCCAGTATGAATGAAAATATTTTTCCATCAATGGGAACGGGAATACATCGTGACCGGCTGCGACTGGTGTGTGCGTCGTGAAAACCGTGGTGGCTTTCACCTGATGAGCGGCCTCTTCATAACTCATGCCTGCCTGCACGTGGTCCCTGATCCGTTCCAATAAGGCAAAAGCAGGGTGCCCTTCATTGAGATGCAGCACGGAATGTTTGATACCAAGGGTTTCCAGCACCTCTGAACCTCCGATCCCGAGGATGATTTCCTGGCGCAAACGCTGTTCGACATCGCCGGTATATAGGCGAGCCGGTATTCCTCGGTTCCAGGGATCATTGACTTCGATATCCGTATCCATGAGGTAAAGGGACACACGGCCGACTGCTATTTTCCATACCGCCACATAGATTGGTGGCTCCGTCAAAGGTACCTTGACCACGAGCTGTTCTCCCTGCTCGTTCAGCACCCTGGAGATCGACGCGGCATCCCGGTCAATGATTTGATCCAAATTTTCCTGCCAGCCGTCCTCGCGAATGCGTTGTTTTACATAGCCTTCCGGATACATAAAACCGACTGCCACTAAAGGTACTCTCAGGTTGCTGCACTCCTTGATGTGGTCACCGGCCAAAAAGCCTAATCCACCAGCATAAAAAGGCAAAGAATGGTGCAATCCATACTCAGCGGAAAAATAGGCGATAGCGTGGATGTTCGGGTCAGGGGTGTTACCCACGAGACAACACGTTTGCTCAATATATTTTCGAAATTGAGAGAGCACTGCATCGTATTCGCGCAAATAATCAGGATCAACTGCGGCCGAATCCAAAATTGCTGTAGGAAGCTCCCTCAGCATCTTATCCGGATTGTGGACGCTCTCCTTCCATGCTCGACGGTCCAGCGTCTTGAAGAGCATCCTCGCTGCTGGCTGCCAACTCCACCAGAGATTTTCAGCTATCTCCTCAAGCCCCATTAAGCGTTCAGGAAGGTTGGGGAATACCCTCTCTTTTATGTCCATTTGTCATTCCTTCACAATGCCCGGCGTAAGAACTAAGGATTTATGAGCCATGTATGGTACTATTGTTCATCAATATAACCAACCTCGGTTGAGCTTCTATTTCAGCCTTCGTGGTTGGCACAAATCGAGTTGCGATGCTTAATTGTCCTACCTTCTACCATGTAGATCACATCCTCACAGATATTCGTTGAAAGGTCGGCGATACGTTCCAGGCTCCGGGAAATTCTGATCAGATGTATCGAGCGTTCGATCGTTTGAGGGTCTGAGGCCATGAATGTGATTAGTTCTCTGAGGATTTGGTCCCTTAGCCCATCCACGAGGTCGTCTCTTTTGCAGACATTCTCGGCTAGCTCAGGATCCTCATTCATAAACGAGCTCAGGCTGTCTTTCATCATCATCGTGGCTTCTTCTGCCATTCTTGGGATGTCGATTAGAGGTTTCACTTCCGGCCTCTTTATCAAGAACAAGGCACTTTCTGAGGTGTTCACCGCTTCGTCGGCCATCCTTTCCAGGTCGTTGTTTATTTTCAAAACCATCATGATCGTCCTCAGGCTTTTTGCCTGCGGTTGATAGCAGGCGACCACTTGGATGCAAGCCTCATCAATATCCAATTCAAGTCTGTTCTCCCTTGGCTCGTCTTGCTCTATCACCTCCAACAACAGGCCTTCATCCCTTT
>CAZPBZ010000306.1:0-2036 GCA_964584765.1 uncultured Thermodesulfobacteriaceae bacterium | reverse complement strand
TTCAGCCTGAAGAACAGTCTGCCCCTTACAGTATTCCCGCTTCATCACGTCCATCCGTAAGCTGGCGGCCTTCGTTCACGGTCGAAGATATTCAAGTTAAGGAAAGCAAGTTAGGGCTTCCTGAGCTGAAAGTCGGCGCAAACATAGAATCTCAAAGCGGGAAAATAGTCCTGCGTGACATTATCAGGGGACTGGCAAACTTGAAAGACTTTAATGTTAGCTGGAATAAAGACGCCAACCCAAATGCGTTGGTGGATGTCGACATCAAGGCAGATGATGATTTCTGGGTGGCATTGGACAATGTCCTTCGTCAACTGGATTATTTCTTTGAGTTCAAAAATGACACGCTTATCATTGGCTATAAACAGACAAAGACCTACCAGTTATCCATGCCGAATGTCTCCTATACATTTGCCGCCGCCATAGGTGGTAATATGCTTGGCGGATCTACTAACACCAAGAATCTTGGGGAGATAAGTCTTGCTACTGTTTCTGATGATTCCGGGAAAGATTGGTCCAATGAGAAGAATTTGCGGTATGTCAATCGGTATGACTTGTGGAAGTCTTTTAGACAAAACCTCGATCAAATACTGGAAATATGGGAGATGGAAAGTGTTCAAAGGGAGACATTAACGTCAGTCGCTGCTCAGGCATCTCAACAAGAAAAACCGGAACAATCTCAGGGCGAGGAGGAAAAAACAAAAGCACCCACCGCATTAACTGCGGAATGGGTGAGGTTGGGGAAGGGTTCGTATACTATTGATGAATCCCTGGGCATCATAACAGTGGATGCGCCTTCGTTACTTCAAAAGCGCGTTGTGGATTATATTGATACCTTTAAATCGTGGGCGTATCGCCAGGTGTCCATTCAGGCCCACATCCTTGAGGTAGAACTCTCAGAAGGATCATCAAAAGGAATTGATTGGTCCAAGGTATTAAAGGCTGTTGAAAGAGGTACCTCTTTAATCAGTGGCAATATTGAATATGGTGATCAGGGCACTGTATATGAGGTAAATTACACGGATTTAGGTACTGCCACCCGTGAAGGACTGCGCCTGCTTGGAAAAGTCAGTCTCGCCACAACAGATTTCAGTTTATATGTAAATGCGCTGGAAGAACAGGGTACTGTACATACCATATCAGAACCTCGTCTGAACCTGCTCAACGGGTCTCCAGGTGTTTTGACAATTGGTAAATCCATCCGCTATATCCGTGAAATAACTAAAGACGTAAGCACCGAGACTGGTGGTTACGGAATAATAACCTATACTGCTGAAACTGATGATATACTGTCCGGCTTGGCGTTTTCCGTTGTATGTAATGTGCTTGGAGATGATGAGGTGGTCTTATATTTGACCCCTGTAACTTCCGAACTCACAGAACCAATTGAATATATTACGATCGGCGAAGCAGATTTGAAAATCGGGCTACCTGAAGTAAAACTCCGTCAGATGTCAACCATGGCAAAGGTCAGGGATGGTGATTTGCTGATCCTGGGCGGGTTGATTGATGAACACAGCAAGAGTAACGGATCGGAAATACCATTGCTTGGGAAAATTCCCTGGGTCAAATGGGCCTTTAAGAATGAGGTCAAGTCAAAAGTAAGGCGGGAATTGATAATTATTCTTCGACCTCGCATTCTTCCTATGTCCTAAAATTGAGCGGTTAGCCTTTAGCAGTTAGCTATTAGCTTAATGATTACAGGATGTTCTGCTATTACAAACTTTCACCTGTTGGGTGTTATTTCTAATTAACGTAATACCTTGATTTTTCAAAGCTAAACGCTAATGGCTAACAGCTAATCGCTCAATCTCTTATCTGCCTGCCATTGAAGCACAAAAATTGCATACATAAGAGATAGACAATGAAAGATAGCAAGGTCAATATGCCTGCCTGGCGGCAGACAGGCAAGTGCCCAGTTATCACTGCTATAGGCACGTTAATGGTACGAAAATAGTGTTGACGGAAAATCACTGTCACAGACAAAAATTTGTCATTTTGTGACAAAAAATTGTAAAAATTGGATGGTATGAAAA
>CAZPBZ010000305.1:0-2038 GCA_964584765.1 uncultured Thermodesulfobacteriaceae bacterium | reverse complement strand
GATGCCATGATAGAAAAGGCTTTAAAAGGTGAACCTAGATACTACATGTGGATAGTTTTTCTGCTGGGCATTATTGGTGTCGGCTTTGGATGCTGGCTCTACCAGATCAATGTTGGACTGGGAATTACCGGAATGGGCAGGGACATCTCCTGGGGTGTTTATATTGCACAGTTCACATACCTGGTCGGAGTGGCCGCATCCGCTGTGATGATAGTCATACCTCTCTATCTCCACAACTACAGGAAATATGGCAAGATCATAGTATTTGGTGAGTTTCTTGCAATTGCAGCAGTGACTATGTGTATGCTTTTCATTGTGGTGGATATAGGTCAGCCACAGAGGATGCTTAATGTGCTGTTGCACCCCACGCCTAATTCCATTCTCTTCTGGGATATGTGCGTGTTGGTTGGGTATCTCACGATCAATATCATAGTCGGGTATAACTGTCTGTTGGCCGAGGCGAAAAAGGTGCCGCATCCTGGATGGTTGAAACCTTTTATTTATCTTTCCATACCGTGGGCAGTCAGCATTCACACAGTGACAGCGTTTCTGTACGCCGGCCTTCCGGGTAGGCATTTGTGGCTGACAGCCGTAATGGCTCCCAGGTTTCTTGCATCGGCCTTTGCATCCGGTCCTGCCTTGCTGATAATTGTGCTCCTTATTATAAGCAGGGTCAGCAAGTTCGATCCAGGAAGAGACGCCTTGCAGACCATAGCCAAGACCGTTTGTTATGCCATGATCATAAACCTGTTCCTGGTAGGCATGGAGTTTTTCACAGCCTTTTACAGCAATATCCCAGGACACATGCATCCCCTTCAATACCTGTTTTTCGGCCTGCACGGTCACGGCAAGATTGTTGCCTGGATGTGGACAGCGGCTCCATTTGCCTTTATTGGAGTCCTTCTGTTGCTGATCCCGCCTGCCCGAAAGCACCATGGTATCCTGGCCCTTGCCTGCGCATTGGTATTCATAGCCTGCTGGATCGATAAGGGTGTGGCACTTGTCATCGGTGGATTCATCCCCAATCCTTTTGACAGGATTGTAGAGTACTCGGCCACCTTCCCTGAGATATCCATTACACTGGCCATCTGGGGAATTGGGGCACTGATACTTACGGTCCTTCACAAGGTCGCAATTACGGTCAGGGAGGAAGAGGCCTCAACATAAGATTAAGGCTCATAAAACAGCATTAAAAGCCCGCCATATCCGGCGGGCTTTTTATTTATCCGGATACCTAAACTAATGGTTATCAAATATCTCTTCTCTGCTCCCAAAGGGGATATCCCAGTTTGTGCTGGCAATCTTCAGCGGCCTTTCTTGATCAGTGCAGGGGAAAGGCATCCCTTCCTGACCTTGGGTGACTATTTCGAGGCAATTAAAGACTTTATTTTGAGGGATCATGGGAGACCTTTGACCACAGTCCTTCGTGAGCAGTTAAGAAGTGATATCGGCCCTGACAGTATCAATGAAATACTGATTCGCACTGAAAAGCATGGAGCGTTGTACCATTTGGCAAGCGTAGAGGTATTCTGCGGAGGGCGGTCAATGATGAAGATGTGCATCAGCACCGCTGTTTCTGAGAATGGTAAGGCCTGGCTAAAGCATGAATTTGATCTGCTTAAATTCCTGAATTCGAAATTGGCTCTTCCTTATCTCCCAGTGCCGTATTTTGAGGGAGATGTCAAGGTTCGGTCCGATTATGGGAATGAATCCCTGTCCATGTTTTTAACAGAATGGTTTGAAAATTATCACGAATGGCATCTTTCCATGGATGAAAAAGGCGAAAAACAAGGGATCTGCGTCTGGGACCTGAGAAAAGGGCACTGGTTTGCATCAAAAGAGCAAGGATTTGAAATTTTCAGACAGTCCTCAAAAATCCTCACCCTTTATTATGATATCCAGGGCTTTAACCAGATCTATCCATGGCACCACGCGGCAGGAGATTTTGTTGTCAGGAGAGAGGAAGGAATCATTGATGTCAAGCTCACGACAGCCAGGAAATATGAGCCAATCATGTTATTTTCATCAAAGGATACCA
>CAZPBZ010000304.1:0-2045 GCA_964584765.1 uncultured Thermodesulfobacteriaceae bacterium | reverse complement strand
TTACGACAACTGAGAAAAGACAAGACGCCGAAAAGATCGCTAAAGCCTTGGTAGAAAGAAGATTGGCTGCCTGCGCCCAGATTGTTGGACCAATTGTTAGTACCTATTGGTGGAAGGACAACATAGAGACTGCCGAAGAATGGCAGTGCCTCATAAAGAGCAAAAAGAGCTTTTACGGCGAAGTTGAGAAAGCAATCAAGATGCTCCACCCTTATGAGACGCCTGAAATAATTGCTTTGCCTATTGTTTCCGGCAGCGATGACTACCTCGAATGGCTAAATGACGAGCTCAAGTCAATAGATGGGGACAAGTGAATGGAAACCAATTCTTCCATTCCGGCTTTTAATGGATCAGGCCGCGGCCATCAGATTTCCGACCAGTTTGGAGAATCTGGAGGGATCATCCACCTTGCCGCCCTCGCCGATGACCGCAAGATCCAGCAGCAGGTGGATGTAGTTGTTGAGCCGCGCGTCGTTTTTGTCCTTTTCGAACATGGCGTGGATCTTTTCCATCACAGGATGGGCCATATTGAGTTCCAACACGCGCTTGTTCTCCGGTGTCTTCTGACCGGCGGACTTGAGAATTTTCTCCATGTAACCGCTCATGTCATAGGTGTTGCCGGACAGGCAGGCCACCGAATCGGTGAGGCGCGTAGACGGGCGCACCTCCTTGATGGTGTCTTGCAACTGCGCCCGGATGTGCTTGAACAGGGTTTCGTACCGGCCTTTTTTGTCCTCGTCTACCTTGTCCAGGTCCAAATCGCCCTTTTCCGCACTCTTGAGCGGCTTGCCGTCGTATTCGGTCAGGGTCTGGGTCACCCATTCGTCAATCGGGTCGGTCATCAGAAGGATCTCATAGTCCTTTGATTTGAGCTGCTCAAGCAGAGGGCTGTGGATCAGCGCCGACAGGTTCTCTCCGGTGATGTAGTAAATCTCTTTCTGGCCCGGCTGCATACTGGTAACGTAGTCCTGAAGCGACTGCCACTTACCGTCGGATTTGGTGGTTTTGTAGCGTAGCAGGTCGGCGATCTTGTTTTTGTTATCCGAATCGGTGTGCACTCCGATCTTGAGGACGGCGCCGAACTCCTCCCAGAACTTTTCGTATTTCTCAGGATCCATGTTCTTCAGCAGATCCAGGATCTTTTTGACCAGGTTGCGCCGGATGTTGCGCACCAGTCGATCCTGCTGCAGGATTTCCCGGCTTATGTTGAGGTTTAGGTCCTGGGCGTCCACCACCCCCTTAACGAAACGTAAGTATTCCGGCATCAGTTCCTTGCAGTCATCCATAATGAAAACGCGTTTGCAGTAGAGCCGCACCCCGTGTTTGAATGCCTGGGAAAAAAGATCAAACGGCGCCTGGGAAGGGATGTAGAGCAGGGCCGAATATTCAGTGGTGCCCTCCAGCTTCAGGTGCAGTTTTTCCAGCGGCGGCTGCCAGTCGTGGCTGATGTGCCGGTAGAACTCCTCGTACTCCTTGTCATCAATGTCATTTTTGTTTCTGGACCAGATCGCCTTCATGGAGTTGAGCGTTTCGGTTTTTACAACCTTGCGGGTGGTTTCCCCGATGGTGTTGCCGTCTTTGTCCTTGAGTTGTTCTTCATCGGGAATCGGTTCATCCTTCTCCACGTCCATGAGGATGGGATAGGCTACGAAATCAGAATGCTGCTTGATGATGCTGCGGATGGTCCACTCGTCTGTAAAGTCCGGTTCGCCTTGTTCCTTTTTTTTCAGTTCCAGGGTAATGATTGTCCCGCGGCTGTCTTTTTCAGCTTCGGTGATGGTAAACTTCCCGTCTCCGTAGGATTCCCAGCGCACCGCCTTGTCCGCACCCGCGGCCCGGGTCAGCAGCGTCACCTTTTCGGCCACGATAAAGGAGCTGTAAAAGCCGACGCCGAACTGACCGATCAGCTCTGGGGTAAGGGTGTTGTCCTTGTTGATCTGTGCCATGGCTTCGAGAAAGACCCCTGTGCCGCTTTTGGCGATGGTGCCGATATTTTCCAGTACCTCGTCGTAGGTCATGCCGATGCCGTTGTCCGCAACTGTCAG
>CAZPBZ010000303.1:0-2052 GCA_964584765.1 uncultured Thermodesulfobacteriaceae bacterium | reverse complement strand
AGTGCCTGAACTAGGGTTGGATCTCCCCTTTTCTGCCATCGGCAGCGGTTATGTTGACTATATAGGCCCATGAAGATCAGCTCTCAGCACTCAATTAGTATGCTGGCACTGGGCTGGAGAGGGATGCTTAATTTCACCAATTCCCCAACTTAATGGAATCGCTTGGACTGAATACCGTATTTCTTTAACCTGAGACCCAGACTCCTTGCGGATGTATCAAGGAGCCTTGCTGCTTTTGCTATATTACCGTGCGTATTTTTTAATGCATCAGTAATATATTCTTTTTCGAAAACGGCCATGGCAGATGATAACGAGCTGGAAGGAACTGTCTCCGATGACTCGGCTGTCTGAAGGCTGGGAGGCAGGTGGTAGCTGTGGACAACATGATTATTACAGAGAAGCATGCCCCGCTCTATGCAGTTTTCCAGCTCCCGCACATTTCCAGGCCAGTGATAGCGCATGAGCATATCAATGGCAGGAGTGGTGATCCTTTTCACATCTTTTTTGTATTTCTTCCTGTACTTCTCAAGAAAAAAATCCGCCAACAAGAGAATATCCGTTTTTCTCTCCCGTAAAGGCGGCAGGTAGATTGGAAATATGTTTAGGCGATAATAAAGATCTTCCCTGAAGCCTCCTTTCTCAAGGGCCTTTTCCAGGGGCTTGTTGGTCGCTGTGATAATTCGTACATCAACTTTTATGGTATCATCCCCTCCAACCCTTTCCAGTTCTTTTTCCTGAAGCACTCTCAGGATCTTGGCCTGAGCAGCGAGATTAAGGGTTCCGATCTCGTCCAGAAACAGAGTACCTCCATGGGCACGTTCAAATTTGCCTATCCTTCTTTGTGTTGCCCCGGTAAAAGCCCCCTTTTCGTGTCCGAATAGCTCGCTTTCCATCAGTGTTTCCGGAAGGGCAGCACAGTTTACCTTGATAAACGGTCCTTCTGCCCTCAAGCTGTTGTAGTGGATAGCATTAGCCACAAGCTCTTTGCCGGTCCCACTCTCTCCTCTGATGAGCACGGAAGCATCGCTCGCTGAGACCTTATCGATCATTTCAAAGACCTCTCTCATCTTGTTGCTTCTGCCCACAATATTGTAAAAGCTATAGCGTTCTTTGAGCTGCTCCCGTAATGTAATATTCTCGTGCCATAGGCGGTCCTTTTCCTCCTCCATCATACGGCTGATTTTTATGGCCTGGGCAACATTGGAAGCAATAATGGTCAGTAGTCTCAGGTCTTCCTCAAAAGAAATCTCCTCGCTGAAGAGTCGATCCGCACTGAGTGTTCCATAAGTAAAGGAACCTATTTTGATGGGTACACAAATAAAGGATATGTTGCTTTTCTGGATATCCCCGCGGGCCTTGGTGCGGTTTAAGAATAGAGGTTCTTTCCCTATATGGGGGATAATGACAGGCTCTCCGGTTTCTACCACCTTTCCTGTAATCCCTTCGCCGATTTGATAATGGCCCCTTCGCCTTTCCCGGTCGGTCAGCCCGTGGGCTGCTTTTATATCCAATTCTTGAGTAGCAGGGTCTAATAGAGTTATTGTTCCTCTCTTCATACCCATTTTAGAATGAAGGATGTCCAAAACAGGGCCTAATGCCTCTTTTGGATCAGGAATAGAGACCAGCAGTTGGCTGATCTCGTAAAGTACGGTCAATTCCTGTATTTTTCTTGCTAAGGCAGAATGTTCAGCTTCCATTTTACAAAAGGCTCTTTTGAATATATTTAACTGAGATAACCATTCCCGATCGCCTTCCAACCACTTTCTCGCGTCAACTGCTGAGGCGGCGTGACTGCCGGAAAGATCGCTGCAAGAAAGTAAACGTATCCATCAGGTCAAAAATGTCAAGCTGGTCCCCCAGATCACAGATCATGTCTCATATATCCATTGACTATTTTAGGCAAAATGATTAAAATAGCCAAAAAGGATGAGGGAGGTTAGCATGGAAGCGACAGCAACAGAAGTAAAAAAAAGGTTTGGAAAATTCTCTGACATTGCCAGGAACGAACCTGTTATTGTTGAGAAAACGGGTCGTAAGACCATTGTGTTGGTA
>CAZPBZ010000302.1:0-2067 GCA_964584765.1 uncultured Thermodesulfobacteriaceae bacterium | reverse complement strand
CTTCCCGTATCCAATACATCGATGAAGAAAAACTCCGGATAGCGTTCTTGTGGCGAGAAAAAAGGACCCCGGATAAAACCGGTGTCATCCAACTCTTTAACCGGCGCTACAAGGTATCCCCTGCCTTGGCCAAAAAAAGGGTCGAGGTCCGATATGACCCCGAGAGACTCGATCAAATCGAGATCTATCTGGATGGGGTCTTCAAACAGCGGGCTAAACCCCTTCAGGTAGCACCAAACCGCGCTCCCAGGGAACTGCTCCCTTTGCAGCAAGGTCAGAACTCAGAAGAAAAAACCGATTATCTTGGATGGCTCACACACCAACATAAGGCAAAGATAATAATCACACCTGCAAACGGCAAAAGCCCCGGAGAAAACCAAACACTTGGAACCTTCCTCCATATCCTTCGTGAACATATCACCGAGGAAGTCTTCGATGAGAAAGAGGCAGCAGCGTTCTTTCAAACCTTTGGCCCTTTTGATCCAGACCGGCTCAAGCGTATCCTTGATGATCTCCTGGCCGTTGAACCCAAGAATCTCCACATCAGCTTTTACCTCAATCACATCCAAACAAAACTGATGGGAGGAACATCATGAACCAACAAAGACTCCATCTCAAATCCTACTTCGGTTTCTCCAAGCTCCCCTTCACCAAGTATATGTGGGCATCCAAGATGTTCGACGCAAAAGCACAGCAGGAACTTATCGATGGCCTCCATTTATGGCTGGAAACACGCGGTATCGCTTTTCTTTACGGCCCTCCCGGTGTCGGGAAAAGTATCAGCTTGAGAAAGTTCAAGGCCGACCTGGATGATCGCCGCTTCGAGGTCTTTTACCTCTTCAATCTCCGCATTACCCCCACAGGATTCCTCAGGAGCCTCTGTCGTATCCTTACGTTGCCTGTCCTTTATCACCAGGCGGATCTTTTTGATGCCATCAGCGCATTCCTGGCTCAATATGAAGAGCGAACCGGGAAACACCCCATTATCATCTTTGACGACGGAGACGGCCTGTCAGACCAGCTTCTCGAGTTGCTCAGACTGCTTGCCAACTTCAACATGGATTCCGAAGACAGATTCTCTTTCATCCTTTCGGGGTCCCAACGACTCGCCTTGCGCATCAGAGAGCCCCAGAATGAGGCCCTCAGGCAGCGTATTGCCTTTTCCCATAACCTTCGAGGGTTTACCATCGATGACGCCCGCAACTATATCCACTTTCATCTGGAACGTGCCGAAGGACCCAAAGAACTGCTCGCCGATAATGCCATCCAGATGATCTTTCATCTCGCTAAGGGTCTCCCAAGGGTCATGAATCAGCTGGCGCTCCAGGCCCTCATCAGGGCCGCTATCCAAGGCGTTGATACCATAGATGAAAACTTCCTCAAACAGCACGTCCTCAATAACTCCATCTTCGACAATAAACTCGGTGACACATGATCATGAAAATATACCCCTTCCATTCCTGCTGTAAGCAAACGGCTATCAAGGCGTACAACCAGGGGCTCTTCTATCTCATAGGCTGTGATTCCTGCAAAACCGTCTTTTCCATCACTGATGACCTCGCTTTTTTTATAGATCAGATCATTGCCTATTATAGGCTCAAGGCCACTTATCTCCATTTTGACCTAGTCCTCTTTGATGGCAACAGGATCTTTCTGTTGCCTTGAAATGAACCTATGGACCTCTATACCCCTATGGAAATCGAAGAGATCGTTGTAATGGAACGGCTCCACCTCTACAATAGGGGACTCTCTTATGGAGCTCAAGCCATCTCCCATGTCCTGGAGCAGAAGGGAATCCGACCTTTGCCTTCCATTACCACCATCAACCGCATCCTCTCCAGAAATTGCCTGACCCATCGCCGCACCGGTTATTATCCCGAAGACCATACTGGGATCTGATTATGGGATGGTTTCTCACGCCCAATGTGGGAAACTATACAGCAGGCAATCCCACCCTTTTTACCGGGAATTTACCCTGGGATTTAATTGGGAGAATAAGCTTGGACAAGACATGTGGTTCTGCCTGCTCTGAGTTCTCGGGCAATCCGTCTATCTGACCACCCAAGG
>CAZPBZ010000301.1:0-2090 GCA_964584765.1 uncultured Thermodesulfobacteriaceae bacterium | reverse complement strand
CGGTGTACCCCACAGTGTCCCTATGCTGAGTCTGGATGATGCCTTCAGCCAGGAAGATGTACTGGAATTTGACCAGCGGGGAAAAAGATTCCTCCAGATCGATGAAGAGCTTGAATACACGGTTGAACCTAAGATGGACGGCCTAGCTGTAGAGTTGGTTTACGAAAATGGCAGGTTTGTTCTTGGATCAACCCGAGGAGACGGCTATACAGGAGAAGACGTAACCGCGAATTTGAAGACCATTCGATCCATACCTCTCAGGCTTATCAGTAAGTACCTTCCCCCACCCAGCCGTCTTGAGGTACGGGGCGAGGTCTTTATCAATAAAAACGCCTTTGAACATCTTAATAAGAGGCGCATAGAAGAAGGTGAGCCTCCTTTTGCCAATCCCAGAAATGCCGCGGCTGGTTCCCTTCGCCAACTGGACCCGAACATTACCGCCGGCCGTCCCCTGAATATTTTTTGTTACGGGATCGGAGTAGCGGAAGGCTGCAGCTTTGGGACACAATGGGAGGCGCTTTCGTCTCTCAGGAAATGGGGGCTAAGGGTCAACCCCATGGTGGAAAAGCTAAAAGGCATCCATGGAGCAATACAATATCACCAGCGCATAAACAGAAAGAGGGAAGAGCTTGATTATGAAATCGACGGGATAGTCATCAAGGCCAATGAGATTGAACTCCAGAAACGCCTTGGGGCAAAGGCCAAAAGTCCACGTTGGGCCTTGGCTTATAAATTTGAGGCAGCCCAGGCCATAACCAGAATTATCGAAATTCAACTCAGCGTGGGACGTACTGGTACTGTCACTCCTGTGGCCCTTATGGAACCTGTACAGGTGGGTGGAGTGGTGGTAAGTCGCGCAACTCTCCACAACGAAGACGAGATCCGCCGCAAGGATGTCAGGATAGGCGACTGGATTATTGTCCGGAGAGCAGGTGACGTCATTCCTGAAGTGGTCAGACCGCTGCCGGAGAGAAGGAGCGGAGAGGAACAGGTATTTGTGATGCCACAGACCTGCCCTGTCTGCGGTTCCAGGCTGCGCCGCAAATCAGGAGAGGCTGCGTGGCGGTGCCCGAATCCCGGATGTTTCCCCAGGCTTGTGAAGCAACTCACCCACTTTGCCGCCAAAGGGGCCATGGACATAGACGGACTTGGTCCAAAGGTTGCTGAACAACTTATCAGCGCGGGACTGGTCCGGAGTATTGCAGACCTTCACTCCATCAAGCTGAGTGATCTCCTGTCGCTTGATCGTTTTGCTGAAAAATCCGCAAGAAATCTCCTGTCTGCCATAGAAGCCAGCAAGAATACAACTCTTGCTCGATTCTTCTATGCCTTGGGGCTTAGACACGTTGGGGATGTAACCGCGCAGCTCCTTGCAGACCACTTTGGATCAATGAAAGCACTTGTAGATGCCAGTGAGGAAGAACTCAAGGCGGTAGAAGGAATAGGCCCGGAAGTAGCCTCCAGCATCCGGTCATGGTTTGGTGATAATCACAACATCGAACTTGTGAGGCGTATGCTTGATGCCGGAACCAGATTTACTGATCTAAATGAGAAAAGGGCCTTACCACTGAAAGACAAAACCTTTGTCTTCACCGGTGGACTCTCTTCCCTCACCCGGGAACAAGCCAAGAACATTGTCCGGGATCTGGGTGGCCAAATCGCTTCCACAGTAGGGCGCAAGACAGATTATGTGGTTGTTGGAAAAGGTTCCGGGTCCAAACTACAAAAGGCAGTAGAACTTGGAATACCTACCCTGAGTGAGGAGGAATTCCTGGCTTTTACATCCAAAAACTAATAGCTAACCGCTAAGGCGCCAAGAACGCAAAGTTAAACACAAAGAAGATACTTATCCAGCCGGACCGTTACCGGCTGGATAAAAAGTATTTCTTAGCGTCCTTAGCGTCTTCGCGGTTCAATTTACCGTGAAAATACCTCGTAGTGGTAAAAGAAACATACAAGGCTAACCGCTCAATTTAGCTTACAGACGTCGTGATGTGCGCTTCTTAGTCAGATTCCTGAACTTCTGACCTGTGTGCATTGTTGGCAGCAACTGAAAAAGCTTCAAAAAAATGATACCGAAAACAAACCCG
>CAZPBZ010000300.1:0-2091 GCA_964584765.1 uncultured Thermodesulfobacteriaceae bacterium | reverse complement strand
TTTTTTTGAGCACTGTGGTTGTTAATGACAATCTGCCAGCCAGCCTCGTTATTCGAATTTTATACCCCTTTGATCAATAAAAATTAAGCATGAAAATGCGAAAAAGGGAAGGCATAAAATGTTTTTCGTGCTTTCGTAATGAATAGATGCTTTTGATTCAGGAATCTTCTTTCAAATGAGTCTTCTAACAGTCGTAAAGGCCTCGCTTTCATTTACCGGGAAGCAGATTTTTAATGAGATCGGGTTTCAAGTGGAACCGAGAGACCGGATAGGCCTGGTGGGCCCGAATGGATCAGGGAAGACCACTTTGCTCCGGCTCATCATTGGGGAGGTTGCCCTTGACAGCGGAGAAGTCAGAGTAGCAAAAGGGGGCCGGGTCGGATACCTGCCCCAGGATGTCCAGGAAACCTTGTCAGGGCCTCTCTTGCAGTCTGTTATTGAATCCGTTCCCGGCCGGGTACAACTGGAAAATGAGCTTAGAAGGACAGAAGCATCCCTTAAGGATGTGTCTTGCAAACAGGACCAGACAAGAGCTGCAAAAAAGCTGGCTGAAATCCTTCAGGAGATCAACCAGCTTGACCTGGAGTATCCGCGTCATGCGGCGGAAAGGATCCTGTCGGGGCTTGGGTTTGTCACGTCTGATTTTGACAGATCTGTTTCTTCTCTGAGCGGTGGATGGAAAATGAGAGCAGCCCTTGCCAGCCTTCTTTACCAGAGGCCTGATCTGCTCCTCCTGGATGAGCCGACCAATCATCTTGATATTCCTTCCGTGCATTGGCTTGAGCAATTTCTGCAGGACTTTGGTGGTGCCATGATTCTTGTGTCCCATGACAGAGAGTTCCTCAACCGGCAGATACATCGCATTATCAGCTTTGGGCCTGAAGGGATGAGATCTTACAGCGGAGATTATGACTTTTTCGTAAAAGCCAGTGAGGAGGAGCGTAAAACCCTGGAAGCAAATTCCAGAAAGCAGGAGCAAAAAGTCAAAGAGGCGGAGAAATTTATTGAAAGATTTCGCGCTAAGGCCAGTAAGGCGAGACAGGCACAGAGCAAGATTAAATTGCTCAAAAAAATGGAACTGGTAAAGGGCCACCGCAGAGAGAAGACGACTCATTTTTCTTTCCCCGAGGTTCCTCGGAGTGGAGGAGTTGTCGTATCAATCAAGGGTATGGCAAAGGGGTTTGATGAAAAGCCTTTGTATAAAGACATTAATTTGACCGTGTCACGGGGAGAAAGGATAGCCATTATAGGGGCAAATGGATGCGGCAAGACAACCTTGCTCAAGATGGTGGCTGGTGAAATAGAACCGGATGAGGGGAAGATATCTCTGGGGCACTCGGTCAGTATGGGCTATTTTGCACAGCATCACTCAGACATGCTTGATCTTCAAAAGACAGTGATCCAGGAAGTGTATAAGGTTGTCCCGGATGAAAGCATCGGTTTTGTAAGAGGGGTTTGTGGGGCCTTCCTTTTCTCAGGGCAGGACGTGGACAAGGCTATAGGTGTCCTTTCCGGGGGTGAAAAAGCCCGTGTCTCGCTTGCAAAGCTTCTTGTCAAGCCTGGAAATCTTATGGTGATGGATGAGCCGACCAATCATCTGGATATTTCATCTTCAGAGGCATTGATCAATGCGCTCTCCAAATACAACGGCACCCTGATGTTTGTTTCGCACAACCAGTCATTTATCAAAAGGCTGGCAACAAAGATCTGGGATATTAGGGGGGGCGAGATAGTAGAGTATCCAGGAAATCTGGCAGAATATTTTTGCCATATTGCCGGGACGGAGGATGAATCGGCGAAGTCTTCCGGCCGGGAATACACGCATGAGAAAACAGGGAAAAACAAGACGTCAGTCAGAAAGGGGCAAGATCGAAAAAAAGAAAAAAGGGGAAAGGCGGAAAAACGGCAACTGATATACAATACCCTGAAACCGCTCCTGACTGAAGTGGAGCGTGTGGAAGGACGAATCGCTATACTTGAAGTAAGACAGAAAGAATTGGAGAAATTGCTCGCAGATCCGGATATTTTTAGTGATAAAAACAGAGGTGTCCCGCTCCTTAGCGAATACAAAGCACTCAGGGAAGAGCAGGA
>CAZPBZ010000299.1:0-2092 GCA_964584765.1 uncultured Thermodesulfobacteriaceae bacterium | reverse complement strand
GGCCAGGAGGCCTTTGATCTGACTCTTCATGCCTTCAGGGTGGCTGAAGACAGACGGGTGTCCTTACCCATGATCGTAAACATTGACGGCTTCACCCTGAGTCACGTTGTCGAGGCTGTAGAGCTCTTGAGCCAGGAGGAGGTGGATCAGTATCTTCCACCCTTCAAGCCACGCTACCGCCTGGATCCCAGAAAGCCCATCACCATGGGTCCTGTAGGTATTCCTGAGGTATATTCAGAGGCAAAGGTCGCGCACAATGAAGCCCTTAAGGCGTCCAGGAGGGTGATACTCCAGGGATGGAAAGAATTTGCCGACCTTTTCGGGCGTCAGTACAATCCTATTGAGACCTACCGCTCTGAAGATGCCGAAATTTTGCTGGTCACAATGGGCAGCATTTCAGAGACAGCCATGACCGCAATAGACACCATGCGGGATAAAGGGCAAAAGGCAGGGCTGATAAAGATCCGTCTATGGCGTCCTTTCCCCGGACCGGAATTTCGAAAGGCCGCCGGAAAGGCAAAAATTCTGGCAGTAGTGGATCGCTGTCTGCCCCCTGGTGCAATCTGCGGTCCGGTAGGTGCTGAGCTCAGGTCTCTTTTTTACAAGGTTCCTGGGGCTCCTAAAATTTTCAACTTCATTGCCGGGCTTGGTGGACGGGATGTAACTGTTGAGCGGTTTGAAGAAATGGTCGACAAGGCCTCAGTATTTGCCAAGAAACGTCCAAAGGAACTGTACGAAGTGATCGGAGTGCGTGAAAAATGATACCTGAATTCGAAAAATTCAAACGATTTAAGGCGAAAAATCTCCCCAAGGAAGAGCTGCTTGCACCGGGTCACAGGGCGTGTCAAGGCTGTGGTGAAGTCCTGGCCCTTAGAATGGCTATGAAGGCCTTGGGAAAAAATGTTATTGTCTGTATGGCCACAGGGTGTATGGAGATCATTACTACTCCGTATCCGCAGACTGCATGGAAAGTGCCATGGATCCACATTGCTTTTGAGAATCCGGCATCAGTGGCGTCGGGCATAGAATCGGCCCTGAAGGTCCTGAGACGCAAAGGCAAGGTCCCTAAAAAGCACATTGACATAGTGGCTGTGGGAGGAGACGGTGCAACAAGTGATATAGGTCTTGGCTGGATCTCCGGTGCCTTTGAGCGAGGTCACGACTTCACTTATATATGCTTAGATAACGAGGCATACATGAACACGGGAGTTCAGCGCTCCAGTTGTACTCCATACGGGGCCATGACAACCACCAGCCCTCCAGGGGAAAAGAGCTTTGGCCAGGTCACCTGGAAAAAGAACATGCCGGCAATAGCAGTGGCCCATAACATCCCCTATGTAGCTACGGCTTCGCCTGCATATTTCCTGGATCTGATGAATAAAGTAAAAAAGGCGGCCCTGGTCAAAGGACCTGCTTACATACACATATATTCACCGTGTCCAACAGGTTGGGGATCAACACCTGAGCGCTCTATTGAGTTTGCCAAGCTGGTGGTGGAAACAAGGGTCTTCCCCCTGTATGAAGTTATCGAAGGACGCTACATCATGAGCCGCAAGATAACAAAGCCCAAGCCTGTTCAGGAATACCTGAAAGGCCAGCGTCGCTTCCGCCACCTGGATGAAGAACATATTGCCTACATCCAGCAGCGAGTGAATGCCGACTATGAAAAACTGATCAGGTTATCGGAGATGACGTAATATTTTATTATTTCATTGCCAACCTTATATAACCCCTTTGACCCAGACTTTTGTGGTACGATTAATTGATTGATCTCAAAACAGGTTGGAGATGATCTCATACCCACCAATCCAGGAGCCGATCATGCTACCGAGGCCTGGAAGCAGAAAAGCCAAAAAGACTTTAAGCAGCTTGTTTTTCCACCAGCCGATCAGCGTGGACATGTCTTCCAGTACTGTTTCAAATTCCCTGACTACTGGCGGCTGAACCAAAACTTGGACAAAGGCGGTAACATAACCGGCACCGATGACAGGCGTCAGACTGGTCACAGGCGCTGCGGCAAAGGCGGAGACAATGGTAAGCGGGTGAGCTAAGGCCAGCATGGCCCCTATGGAAGAAGGAATGCCGTTAGCCA
>CAZPBZ010000298.1:0-2105 GCA_964584765.1 uncultured Thermodesulfobacteriaceae bacterium | reverse complement strand
GTCCCTTGACTTGGCGATATCCTGGGGTGCCACATATTACGGACTGGTTACACAGGGCCTCGGGCTTCGAGTGGGCGGAGGTATGGCAAGGTCCTATTTCGTTGGGGTATCCTTAGACGAGGAGGACCGAGGCCCTATGGGGGTCTGCCTGGTGGAGAGGGGGACAGAGGAGGGAAAAGAGGTAGAGGTCTTAAAGACCTTTCGGGTCCAGACAAACAGGCCGGTGAAATTTTCACTCTACAGCTCTACTACCCGCAAGGGAGATAAGGTGGGAGATCTGGTGCCGGTAGCTTCCGAAGACCTTATCGAGCTTCCACCACTCCAGACAGTTTTACGTTACGGCAAGAAGGGACGTGATGTACAGATTCCCATCAGATTGGGGGCAAAGGTCACGGCCATAGGGACCCTGGAACTCTATTGCGAGTCCCAGGAAAGCCCACACAGGTGGCGTTTGCAGTTTCAGCTCAGGGATTCAGAAACAAATGGCGCAGATTCAACCTCTCAGGTTGAAGGAGTGCGGGTGGCTCCATCTGATGAACAGATGGAGGAAGAGCCGAAGGGGCTGTCTGAAGAAGACCTTAAGGCCCTGGAGAAGGCCAGGGAAGAGATCCGCAAGTGCTTTGTATCGGATAAGGGAGACAAAGCCCTTGCACCCTCACAACTCCCAAGGCGTTTGACAGAGTGTATGGGCATGGAGAAGGACCTGTGGTCTCTTCCTATATTACGTGCCCTGGCTGATGCATTATTAGACATAAAGGCCGGATGTGGAAGATCCCCGCAACACGAGGCCAGATGGTATAACTTGACAGGTTTTTGTCTCCGTCCCGGAACCGGTGAGGCTACGGACCCGTGGCGAATCAAGAAGATATGGCCTTTTTATTTTGATGGCCTGGTCTTTTCAAAAGAGACGGAGCCAAGGCTTCAGTGGTGGATCTTCTGGCGGCGGGTTGCGGCAGGTCTGGGCTCCGGGCAGCAGACACAGATATTTTCTGCCATGTCAAGTGCCTTATTGCCTATCCAATCCAAGAGGCGCAAGCGGGCCAAGGTGAAGCCTATTAAAGTATCCCAGGAGGAGAGACGTGAGATGTGGCTCTTTGCCGCCAACTTAGAACGACTTGAGATATCCGGCAAGATAGAGCTCGGGAGGGAACTTATCTCAAATCTTGTTAAGGACCGGTCGTGGCAGGGTGCCTTGTGGGCACTTTCTCGCATAGGCTCAAGACAACCGCTTTATGGACCGGCCAATAAGGTGGTGCCTCCCGGAGAGGTATCGTCCTGGCTGGAGGCCCTGAAAAAACAAGAATTGAAGCAACCCCGGAAGCTCATTAATGCCGCGGTCTCCATGGCAAGGCTTACCGGAGACAGGACCAGGGACCTGCAGACCGCTTTCCGCCAGGAGGTAATCACCTGGCTCCAGTTGTTAGGGGCCGGTGAGAAAAAACTGGAACCATTACGGAAAGCCGTTCCTCTTGCAGGAAAAGAGAAAAACCATGCCTTCGGGGAGAGTCTGCCGGAGGGCCTTATCCTGGAGCAGGTAGATGATAAGTGAGCGATTAGCCTTTAGCTATTAGCTATTAGTTTAATGATTATCGGTCTGCCGCCCTGACAAGCAGGATGTTTTACTATTACAAACTTTTACTCGTTGGGTGTTATTTCTAATTAACGTAATGCCCTGATTTTTCAAAGCTAAACGCTAATGGCTAACAGCTAATCGCTTAACTTAGTAGATGACAAGTGAGCGATTAGCCTTTAGCGGTTAATTTGCTGCTGTTTTTCCGAATAGGTTACTGATACCTAAAAGCTAACTGCTAATAGCTGTTCATTACGGATTACTTCACTAATCCGTGATGAACTATTCTTCAAATAAAGCGTTGAACTGTGTATTTAGGGCGGCGGGAATTTTTCTCATTGTGTTTATCTGTATACGTCTATCTTCATTTACTTAGTGTTAAGCGGTTAGATAAAAACATAAGTAATTATATTTTTCTTGTTAACATTTTTTATTTTTGCTATTTAAATTTAAGATAAGCGTAAAATCATATAATCACTGGTTCCTGGCGACGCTCCGCGTCGCCAGGAATCGCGGCGCTGACTTCGTCCAGCAC
>CAZPBZ010000297.1:0-2122 GCA_964584765.1 uncultured Thermodesulfobacteriaceae bacterium | reverse complement strand
AAAAGTTTCTCAAAACCCAGCAGAAAGAGGGCCGCGAAGGATGCCTTGCCTGTGTCGGAAAGAAGGGTAATGCCTTTTTTAAGAAGAGCCCGTTTGAGACACTGCACAGAAGTGTGGGCATCATGGACAACATCCAGATGTTCAACGCAAGGCAGGTGGGCCAGGAGGTCATCAAGCTGTTTCTGGAGGAAAGGGTGGATGAGGTCCAGTTGCTTTACGGACGTTTTATAAACGTGGCGGTGCAGCGTCCCACCATGAACCGCATCCTGCCGATCAGCACAGTAGGCCTTGAAGAGGTTGCTGAGGGAGGGGCTGAAGGCCCGAAGGCCACATATACTTATGAGCCTGATCCTGAAGAAATACTTAATAATTTGTTGCCCATGTTCGTGAATGTACAGATTATGCATGCCATGCTGGAAACCGGGGCAAGCGAGCAGGCATCCCGTATGACGGCAATGGACAATGCTACACGTGCATGTAAGGATATGATTGATGATCTCACCATGGTCTTCAACAAGGCCAGGCAGAGTGCAATAACCGCGGAACTTATGGATATCGTTGGCGGAGCCGAGGCCCTCAAGTAAGGGTGAGGGGCGGGCTGTTAGAGAAAAATATTCGGCGCCCATTTAAGGCGTCTGGGGAGGTAGGAAGATAAATGGCTATTGAAACTGCAGCAAATATGGGGAAGATATCTCAGGTCATCGGTGCTGTTGTCGATGTGGAGTTTGAGCCTGGGAAAATACCGGCTATTCTAAACGGTCTTATGCTCACAAATCCAGCCATAAGTGATGAGGAAGATAATCTGGTCCTTGAGGTTGCCCAGCACCTTGGTGACAACATGGTGCGCACTATCGCCATGGATACCACGGACGGGCTGGTTCGTGCCATGCCGGTGCGGGATACGGGTGATCCCATAAGGATTCCTGTCGGCAAGCCGACATTGGGCCGGATTATGAATGTGGTGGGCCGGCCGGTCGATGGATTGGGGACAATTGACGACAGTGTGACGTTACCTATTCACCGTAAATGCCCTGACTTTGTTGAGCAGGACACCACCGTTAATGTCCTTGAGACCGGTGTGAAGGTCATGGATTTGCTGGTCCCCTTCCCCCGTGGCGGCAAGATGGGCCTCTTCGGCGGTGCAGGTGTTGGAAAGACTGTTATCATGATGGAGATGATCCACAATATCGCCATGCATCACGGTGGCATCTCGGTCTTCTGCGGTGCCGGTGAGCGTACCCGTGAAGGAAACGACCTGTATCACGAGATGAAAGATTCAGGGGTCTTGCCCAAGGCCGCGCTGATCTACGGCCAGATGACAGAGCCCCCTGGGGCAAGGGCAAGGATCGGCCTTACCGGGCTTACGGCGGCAGAGTACTTCCGTGACGAGGAAGGCCAGGACGTGCTTTTCTTCATAGATAATATATTCCGTTTCACCCAGGCCGGTTCCGAGGTGTCGGCGCTGCTTGGCCGCATCCCCTCTGCGGTGGGTTACCAGCCCACACTGGCTACAGACCTTGGTGCATTGCAGGAGCGGATCACCTCTACGAATAAAGGTTCCATTACCGCTGTTGAGTGCGTGTATGTGCCGGCTGATGACTTGACTGACCCGGCCCCGGCCACTACGTTTGCTCACCTCGACGGAACAGTGGTCCTTTCGCGGGCGATTACAGAGCTTGGTATATACCCTGCTGTGGACCCGTTGGACTCCACGTCACGTATTCTCGACCCCAATATCGTAGGTGAAGATCACTATAAAGCGTCAAGAGCGCTTCAGGTGACCCTGCAGAAATACAAAGAGCTTCAGGACATCATCGCAATCCTGGGTATGGATGAGCTCTCAGATGAGGACAAGCTCACTGTGCAGAGGGCACGGAGGTGCCAGAGGTTCCTCTCCCAGCCATTCCACGTTGCTGAGACCTTCACCGGCATGCCGGGTAAGTTTATCAAGGTCGAAGATACTGTCCGTGCGTTCACGGAGATCCTGGAGGGTAGACACGATGAACTGCCTGAGAACGCGTTTTATATGGTAGGTGGCATCGAAGAGGCCGTGGAGAAGGCAGCCAAGATGGCATAATGACTCTGTCGGCAGATGAGGCTGAAGAGTAATAGCATCGTACAG
>CAZPBZ010000296.1:0-2128 GCA_964584765.1 uncultured Thermodesulfobacteriaceae bacterium | reverse complement strand
TGCTTGACGTTGCGTAGATAAAATTTTGTATAGGGATAGAGGCTCTTGTCTGTAAAATTCTCCAGCACCTTGCGTTTGGTCTCCAGACTTGTCCGACCAATCTCCATCAGCCGTTCAAGACGCCTGAAGAAATCGTCCTCGTCAGTGGCCAGGTAGCCAAGGCGCGTCATGTTAATTGTCACCACGCCGATAGATCCGGTCAATGGATTGGCGCCGAATAACCCGCCGCCGCGCCTCTCAAGGGAACGCAGATCCAGCCGCAGGCGGCAGCACATGGACCTGGCATCGTCAGGCGACATATCAGAATTAACGTAGTTGGCAAAATAGGGAATGCCGTATTTTGCTGTGACTTCCCACAGCCTCTCCAGGCCCGGTGCATCCCAGTCGAAGTCAGGATCGATGTTGTAGGTTGGTATGGGGAAGGTGAAGACCCGGTCTCTCGCATCGCCATCTGCCAACACTTCGAGGAATGCGCGATTGAACATGATCATTTCGTGCTGAAAATCCGCATAGATCTCTTTTTGTGGCTCACCTCCGATGATGACATTTTCCTGAGCCAGCGTGTCCGGCGGCTGTACGTCGAGCGTAACATTGGTAAAAGGAGTCTGGAAACCTACCCGCGTGGGCACATTTACGTTAAAAACAAATTCCTGCAGGGCCTGCTTAACCTCTTTGTATTTGAGGCCGTCAAAACGGATGAAAGGTGCCAGAAGAGTGTCAAAGTTTGAAAAGGCCTGTGCCCCGGCGGCCTCACCCTGCAATGTGTAAAAAAAATTAATGATCTGCCCGAGCGCAGTCCTGAAGTGTCGTGCAGGGCTGCTTTCCGCCTTGCCCGGGGCCCCTCTGAAACCGGATCGCAGCAGGTCCTGAAGGTCCCACCCCACGCAGTATACTGACAACAGGCCCAGGTCGTGGATATGGACTGCAGCGGATGCGTGCGCTTCACGGACTTCCGGAGTGTAAATCTTGTTGAGCCAGTAAGTCTTGCTGACCTCGCTTGAGATATAGTTGTTAAGTCCCTGTAAAGAATAGGCCATGTTGCTGTTTTCCCTGACCTTCCAGTCAAGGCGTTCCAGATAGCGCTCAATCAGGTCAAGGTCGGCCTTTTTGACCATCTCCCGGATGCCCGCATGCCGGTCTCGATATAGAATGTAGGCCTTTGCCGTCCTCTTAAACGGCGAAGCTAACAGCACTTCTTCCACCATGTCCTGAATTTCTTCAACCGTTGGCACAGTATCCAGAAATACCATCTGGGCAAGGCCTATGACCCGGATTGTGAGCCGTCGGGCAGTATCCTCTTTGAATTCACCAGTGGCTCTACCCGCCTTCAGTATGGCAGAGGTAATCTTTGATGACTCAAACGGCACCAGGCGATGGTCACGTTTTCGGATCCGGGTTAGGCCGATATACTCTGTAATGCTGACTGCCTGTTGGGGGAACTCAACAACTGTTGTCATGGTCTATTTCCTCTCAAAGGGATTGATATTCTTAATAAAGGCCTTTCTTGAACTCCGCATTCTGTACTAGGTAACTCCAACATGTTGAGGGCAATAGAATATAAATCGCAAGATATAGTGGTATTATCGGATTGTCAAGCATTCGACTTTAAAAAAAATTAAACCCTGGGATTACAGGTTCTGGAATAACTCCCCCCCCCTCCCGGAGGGCATCATCTCTTGACAGTCAGGGAATATTATGAAAAAAGTATTGAAAAGTTGCGCGAAATCAGGTTTATAAACTATAATTTATCTGTACAGTGAGGCTCCAGTGAAAACTGCGGGCAGTTACGTATTACCAAATCGCCAAAAAGCGATTTCCTGCCATCATTAGCACTGAATATAATATGATACCCGAAAGACCAAAAACATACCAAACCAACTTCAAAGGATCTAACCGGAGAAACTATCAGAGAAAACTGAAAAGGACTGCCGCCATAAATAAATTTATCAAAAATATCCCTAAATACTCTGTTGTCCTTCTCACTATGCTTATTTTGGTTTGCGGAATAATCAGTGGTCTTCTTGGCGGAATTGCATGTCATCACACACAGACACTTAAGAGTAATACACCAGATAGCAAGGCTGATATCCATCACAGTCATAAGAAATTAATAACCAAAAGGGATGTT
>CAZPBZ010000295.1:0-2137 GCA_964584765.1 uncultured Thermodesulfobacteriaceae bacterium | reverse complement strand
TCCGTATAAACTATGGTATCTACCCGGTCAGGAAACAAGGAACGGGTAATTGGTGATGAGGTTTCACCGAAATTATACCATGCAGATTCAAGCAACCATGCGCAGCAGGGCAAGGCTCCTGTTTAATCTGTGAGAATCTGAGCAATCTGCGGATAGAATGAAGAAGCCTCGCGGTTCCGCCCCCTTGAGACGCCATAGCTAGGCGAAGGCGCTTGCCTTCAGATAGTGCTTTCGGTACCATCATTAGAAAATTGCAATATAGGTAGGGAATGGGGAGGAGCATCCCACTGTCACACAACTTTTTTAGAAGCCGCTGAACTGTTTCATAAACGCAGCCATGTCCGCATCTTTTCGGATTCCCAGGCGGGTTAGAGAAAAATCATACCTGACCGGATCTGCAGGAGCAATGGTTCGGAAGGCCGTAGTGATCTCCACTGCCGTGCCCATGTCTGCATGTTTCCTTGCTGTAAGCCCAAGCAAGTGACAAATCTTATGCATATGAGTATCAACTGGGACTATCAGCTTTGATGCAGGCACATTTTCCCATCCTCCCGGATCCACCTCATCCGAGCGCACCATCCACCTGAGGAAGAGGTTGAGTCGCTTGCATGCGCTGCCCTTGGTGGGCGATGGCACCAAGTGCTCCAAGTTGTCATCAGCACAGTCGGTTAGTTCCCCTGTAAAGGCAGAAAGGGCCGGAAGTATTGTATCGTCATCGGCATTCAAACCGGCTGAAAAACATGCCTGAAGAGAACCGTGACGTTCCAAAACCTGCTTCACACCAAATAACATGGCACAAAGCTTTTGGTCGTTGGTAAACCGGTGTCTGAAGCCTGAAAAGGTCTGGAGCATGGTTCTAAGGGAAGTCCGCTTTAAGAAGACCGATGGAATTGGCTTCATCCGTTCAAGAACAGAAGAAATGCTCTTTAGAATATGGGCAACCCTTCCATAGGCAAGCGATGAGGCAACAAATGCCACAATTTCTCGGTCACAAAGGCCCTCATAATGATACAGGAACTCAAGGGGGTCAGGATGTACAAACTCGCGCCGATTGTACTGACGGTAAAGCTCCTCGAACTTTTCTTTAGATATCTCTGACATCATGTTCATCATGAAGTGGTCCATCATGCCTCTGTGGCATCCACACCGGCCTCGGCAACCGCATCCTTGACCGCCTGGAAGAACTGATAGGAGAGAATCTTTTTCGTGGAGAAAAGGGAACCCTGATGTTATTTTTGGTCCCCCTTATGAATCAAAAAAGGCTTATCTCCTTGTTCTCTCCAAAGTGGTTTTGCAGTGCTCTGGTTATCCGCAGCTTGTCGTCATTGCTGATCTGCCGAAGCGCGATATATACTGTTTTTATAAAGGTCTGCTCCGCCAGAGATGCCTCCTTTGGATTGGCGCTTCGTGTCAGTTCCTGGCGCATTTTGGAAGCGGACCAGCTGGCCTCCTTCTCGAGGATGGCACCGCGTATGGTCGGCTGCGGTCCGCAGTCGCAGCTGTATGTCTGGTAAATTATCCGGCCCTCTGAGGCATCGACCAAGCCGGTTGATACAATGATAAGACCCTGATAATTGAAATTCACCGGCATAATCTCGCAGAACTCACTGTTCTTCCAGAGTTCTTTCTGTTTCAGATAAAGCCTATTCTGAAGAGCGGTTTCCTGTATCATCTGATGGGGGTCAAGTCTTTGATTGACTCTTATAAAAATCAAATCCGCACTACCTCGAAACGGCGTCAAGGATTTCACCCAGGGTCGTCCTTAGGATACAACGGACATTATGGGTATGAATGCTCTCAAGGCTCAGGGACTCGACAGTCACTTCAGTGGCGTCAGGTAGTTTCCCTTCAAATCTTTTCCCCACCTCCTTTGCAGTCTCTCTTACGACATCTTCCGCAAACTGAGGAAAGCGATGGGCCTTGAGTACGATTTCCGCCTCATCAGGACGTTTAAGCAGGCCCTGAGTAACATGGAGAGTGGACTCAAGACACTCCAGGATTTCCTCGAAAGATGGGCTTTCCCCGTGACCCTCCACACAAAGCTTTGTCATAGCACGCTGGGAGTGGGTTAGAGCTGGGAGACGGGCATCAACTGTCTCGGAGAGGGCCTGGTTATACACCTGGGTACAAGGACAGG
>CAZPBZ010000294.1:0-2152 GCA_964584765.1 uncultured Thermodesulfobacteriaceae bacterium | reverse complement strand
AGGCCTCAAACTCGGCAGCACATGTATCCACCAGCTTGTAGACCGGTTCTATCCCCTTTGACTTCCGTATCTCCCTTATGGCCTGCTCGTCCGTATCAAAAATGCCTGCGAGCAGAACATCGGAAAAACCGTATTCTTTCACCTTTTTCAGGAATTCTGGGTCCCATTTGCCAGGCCCAAGCCCCTTTTGTGCCATTTGACCTAACTGTTTTTCCAGATCGTGTATCTGCCGGATATGGAAGATAAACCAGGGGTCAATACGGGTCAGATCATGAATTTTTTCCAGGGTCATCCCCTGCTCCAGGGCTGCATAGATATGAAAGATCCGGTTTGAGTTGGGATTAATGAGACCCTTTTCTATTTCATGGATATTCGGACGGGACTCCCTGCTTTGGAGTGTATCAGACCCGAGACCAAATTTCCCGATCTCCAGGGATCTAATGGCCTTTTGAAGGGCTTCCTTAAAGGTCCTCCCTATGGCCATGGTTTCACCCACAGACTTCATGGATGTGGTCAGCATGTCTTCAGCACCGGGGAATTTTTCAAAGGTCCAGCGAGGGATTTTGACCACGCAGTAATCAATAGTAGGCTCAAAGGAGGCAAGCGTTTCACGGGTGATATCATTAGCTATTTCGTCCAGGGTATATCCAACGGCGAGTTTGGCGGCTATCTTGGCAATGGGGAAACCGGTAGCCTTGGAAGCCAGGGCCGAGCTTCTGGATACCCTGGGATTCATCTCAATGACCATCATCTCTCCATTTTCAGGGTGAATGGCAAACTGGATGTTGGAACCGCCGGTCTCCACGCCGATTTCCCTGATAATGGCAATGGCTGCATCGCGCATGGCCTGATATTCCCTGTCTGTGAGGGTCTGCGCCGGGGCCACGGTAATGCTGTCACCTGTGTGAACACCCATGGGATCAAAGTTCTCAATGGAGCAGATGATGACCACATTGTCCTTGAAGTCCCGCATGACCTCCAGTTCGTACTCCTTCCATCCTATGAGGGATTCCTCCATGATGATCTCTGAAATCATGCTGGCATCAAGGCCTGCCTTGGCGACGCCCTCCATTTCTTCACGATTGTAGGCTACCCCGCTGCCGGCCCCTCCCATGGTAAAACTTGCCCTGATAATCAGGGGATAACCGATTCTTTCCGCAACCTCTCTTGCCTGATCCATGTCCCTTGCAATGCCGTTCTCAGGCACACGCAGGCCGATGTGGCTCATGGCGTCACGGAATTGCTCCCTCTCTTCGGCCTTGCGAATAACCGGGATTGAGGCACCGATCATCTCCACTCCCAATTTTTCCAGGAGCCCGGTCTCAGCAACTTTCACTGCCGTGTTAAGACCTGTCTGGCCCCCAAGGGTCGGGAGAATGGCATGGGGCCGTTCCCGTTCAATTATCTTTGCTACAATCTCAGGCGTAATGGGTTCAATATAGGTGCGATGGGCTGTTTCAGGATCTGTCATGATCGTGGCGGGATTACTGTTTACGAGCACCACCTCATAGCCTTCTTCCATCAACGCCTTGCATGCCTGGGTCCCTGAATAATCAAATTCGCATGCCTGGCCGATAATGATTGGACCTGAACCGATAATGAGGATCTTATTTATGTCTGTACGTTTTGGCATGATTATGTGGGTTGAGAGTTGCGGGTTATAAAAATGGTGAACCCTGAACCTTTGAACGGTTACCTTATTATTTTTCAATCATGGCCCGCATGCGGTCCGAGGCGTTCTGAGCGTGATCGGCAATAGCGCCTATATGCTCCACCAGCCTGACCAGGTGATATACTACCAGTGCATCTTTCATAGTGGTGAAGATCTTAAATTTGAGTTCCCGCTCCAGATGATCGGCCTCTCTTTCATGTTGACGGATATCCCGTATAAGGCTCTTTATTCTAATTCTTTGCTCTTCAGACCTGCTCTTGAAATACTCTCTGGCAAGGGTTACCAACTCGGACAGCTTTTCGATGGGCGAAATTACGGCTTCGACCAGGTCATGGATAGTGATAGCCAACTCGGCCGGAATACCCTCGGGCCGAAAAGACAACCAGAACAGGGCCTCTTCTACTTCATCCAGGACCTTATCCTGTTCCCTGAGATAATCAAAGAACTGGAATTTATCCACAGGCATGAGGATGCCCCTGG
>CAZPBZ010000293.1:0-2155 GCA_964584765.1 uncultured Thermodesulfobacteriaceae bacterium | reverse complement strand
TCATCCTTCTTCTTGCATTGCCAGCGCCGGGACAGTCGCAGGAAAACGGCGAGGAGGCAGCATCAGAGGCATTCACCAATGAACAGCTTGCCCAGATGCTGGCGCCCATCGCGCTCTATCCCGATGCCCTACTGTCCCAGGTCCTGATGGCTTCAACTTATCCCCTTGAAGTGATCGAGGCCGATCGCTGGGTCAAAAAACATGAACAGCTGAAGGGCGACAGCCTTGATGATTCGCTGCAGGACAAGAACTGGGATCCGAGCGTGAAATCACTCTGTCATTTCCCGTCGGTCCTTTCGTTAATGAGCGAGAAGATCACCGAGACTACGAGCTTGGGCAACGCTTTTCTGGCCCAGGAAAACGAGGTCATGGACGTCATTCAAAAGCTCAGGGCCGAAGCCTACAAACAGGGCAACCTGACCTCCACCTCAAAGCAGAAGGTTACCAAAAAAGAAGAAACCATCGTCATAGAACCAGCATATCCCAATGTCGTTTATGTTCCCTATTACAATCCCCTCTATGTTTATGGCACGTGGTGGTATCCCGCTTATCCTCCTTATTATTGGGGTCCTTTCCCGGTGGTTGTCGGGGCTGGCATCTTCTTCTGGCCTGGTCCTTTTGTCAACTTTTCCTTGGTCTCATGGAGCTATTTTGACTGGCACCGTCGCTCAATTTACATCAACATACACGAAAGGCCACGATATTTCAGGCACCACGAATGGAATGCAATGCCTGGCCCCTGGTACCATTCCCCCAAGCACAGGATGGGGGTTGCCTATCACAATAAGTTGACCGCCCGCAAATACGGCAAGTCCCCCGCCAGAACTGGAACATTCGGGCGTGATATCCGCGGCTTTCCCGAACGTAACGGAACGGCTGAAAAAAACAGGGAATACCCACTCAAAAACAGGATACAAAGACCAGTCGGCCGAGGGGACAGCACGGTCATAGACCAGAGAGCAAGAAGTGATAGGGGCATAAAAACACGAGAAGGGGTTGAACAGCAAAAACGAATAACGGGGAAAAGGGTTGAAAGAAGCGGCACTCTTCAGAGAGAAAAGATATATGAAAGAAAGCAAGACAATGTCTTCAGCAATATAGGCCATGGCAGGGAAGAACATAAATCAAGCATACGCGGCCGTTTCAGCCGTGAAAGATCACACAGAAATGTTCTTGGCATAAGTCCCGCAGGCAGCTATGATCGTGGCCGCCGAAATTGATGAACATGATCAACAAAGTCGGAATCACCTTTTTGCAAAGAGGAATACAGATGATGGTACAAACATCAAATAAAAACAAGACAGCAAGAACGTTTTCCCTTACAGTGGCAGTATTCCTGATATTAGCCGCCCTGTTTTCTATTTTGGTCTTCTCCGGAGCTGCCTTGGCCGTCGGGCAGAAGGTTTTTATCTCGCCACAAGAGGCGGTAAATGCTTTGGTAACGGCAGTGCAGGACAATAAGGATGCCGAGTTAGTAGCTATATTTGGCCCTGACTCTGAAGACCTCATCTTTTCCGGCGACAGGGTCGCTGATCAAAAGAGCAAGGAGTGCTTTCTTCGTGTCTATGAGGAAAAAAACAGCCTTAAGTATGAGAGCGATATCAAAGTAGTATTCTATATCGGCAACCAGGATTATGCTTTCCCCATTCCTATTGTTCAGGAAGAAAATGCCTGGTTCTTCGACACCCAAGCCGGCAAGGAGGAAATTCTCAACAGAAGGATTGGCAGAAACGAGCTGCATACCATTGAGGTCCTGCACGCTTACGCTGATGCCCAGAGGGAATATGCGGCCCTTGATTGCAGATGCAGCGATTGCCCGGAATTCGCCCAGCGGTTAACCAGCAGCAAAGGTAAAAAAGACGGTCTTTACTGGGAAACAAAGGAGGGTGAAGAAGAAAGTCCTTTTGGCCCCCTGATTGCGAAGGCTACAGAAGTAGGATATACCTTAGATACAGACAATCCCGAACCTTTTCACGGCTATTATTTCAAAATCCTCAAGGCGCAGGGAAAGCACGCCAACGGCGGCCCCTTTGATTATGTGGTCAAGGATAAAATGATCCTTGGATTTGCCCTCGTTGCCTATCCTGCCAAGTACGGAGCATCCGGCATTATGACCTTCATCGTTAACCAGGAAGGCGAGATCTACGAAAAAGAT
>CAZPBZ010000292.1:0-2168 GCA_964584765.1 uncultured Thermodesulfobacteriaceae bacterium | reverse complement strand
AGGTTATGGTTGGTTCTTCGTATCCGGGCCAGCCATCATCAAATTCCTCATAGAAGGATGTTCCATAGTGACGACTGGGATGGGTCTCTGGGGTGATAAACAGGTAAGGCTTCGGGCATAGCAGTGCTTTGGTAAACCGAAATAGTGCTTAAAGTGAACTCAATTAACTTGAAAATATTCTGCCAAAAGTCGAAAATTAAAAGTAAAGTGCTATTCTATCAAATTGTTTTGGATAATAATTAAAGGCGGGTAGAAGCCATGGCTTATTGCGATCTTCAGGATTTTATCAAGAAACTTGAGAAACATGGAGAACTTGTCAGGATCAAAGAGCCTGTGAGTCCTGTCCTTGAGATAACAGAGATCACTGACAGGGTCTGCAAACTGTTTGGACCGGCACTCCTCTTTGAAAACGTCCCTGGATTCGATATGCCTGTGCTTATGAATACCTTTGGATCCTACAGGCGAATGTCCATGGCCCTGGAAGTGCCCGACCTCGACTACCTTGGTGATGAAATCCTGGATTTTATTGAATCAGAGGCCCCTGACACCCTATTAAAAAAACTGAAAATAATACCCAAGCTCAAACGCCTAAAAAACTCCTTTCCAAAGACTGTCCCAAAGGCCCCCTGTCAAAAAATAGTCTACAAAGGTGAGGACGTCGATCTGACCCGCCTTCCGGTGCTTCACTGCTGGCCCGAGGACGGAGGTCCTTTCATAACCTTGCCCCTGGTCTTTACTCGCCATCCAAAGACCGGAATCAGAAACGTCGGCATGTACCGCATGCAGGTCTTTGACAAAAAAACAACCGGCATGCACTGGCACACCCACAAGGGCGGGGCCCAGCATTACAGGGTTGCCGAGCGCATGGGACAGCGCCTGGAAGTTGCCGTCGCCATAGGGCCTGACCCGGCCATGACCTATGCGGCAACCGCCCCGCTTCCTGACGACGTAGACGAATGCATTTTTGCAGGATTTTTAAGAGAAGAGCCGGTCGAGCTTGTAAAATGCCTGACTGTGGACCTGGAGGTTCCGGCCTCATCTCAGATAGTTCTTGAAGGATATGTCGAACCCGAAGAACGCCGAATAGAAGGTCCTTTTGGTGACCATACCGGATATTACTCCCTGGCTGACCAATACCCGGTCTTTCATATAACCTGCATGACCCTCAGAAAAGACGCTATCTATCCGGCCACCATTGTCGGACAACCTCCACAGGAAGACTGCTATATGGCAAAGGCCACTGAACGCCTCTTTCTTCCCATGATAAAAAAGACTCTTCCTGAAATTGTGGACATGAATCTTCCTCTTGAGGGCGTATTTCACAACCTAGCCTTTATATCCATTGACAAGCGCTATCCCGGCCATGCCCGCAAAGTAATGCATGCCCTCTGGGGCCTCGGCCAGATGATGTTCTGTAAAATAATCTTTATCTTTGACAACGAGGTGGACGTACAGGACCTGTCCCAGGTACTATGGCGCCTGGGTAACAACATAGACCCAAGAAGGGACATAGTCTTCGCGGATGGACCTGTAGATGCATTAGATCATGCAGCACCACTCCCCCTTTATGGAAGTAAGATGGGTATAGACTGCACCAGAAAATGGAAGGAAGAGGGATTCACAAGACAGTGGCCGGATGTAATAACAATGGAAGCTGAAATCGTTAAAAAGGTTGACAAGCTGTGGCCAAAGCTGGGACTGAAGACATGATAAAGCATAAAGGCCAGGATCCAATCCTTCTTGCAATCACCGGGGCCAGTGGGTCTATCTACAGCCTTAAATTAATAGAAATCCTAAAAGACCTGGGCCAGGAGATCCATCTCATTGTATCCAGGACCGGGGAACAAGTATCCAGGATTGAGATCAAAGAAGACGGCTTTCAGACCATGATCAGGGCGGCGCACAAAGTTTACAGTCCGGACAACCTGGCCGCAGCCCCTGCCAGTGGTTCAAGCAAATGGAAAGCCATGATAATCATCCCTTGTACAATGGGGACAATGGCATCCATATCTCACGGATTCAGTCAAAACCTGATCCACAGGGCGGCTGACTGTTTTCTAAAGGAACGCAGGACCCTAATTCTGGTTCCTAGAGAGACCCCCTTGAACCGAATCCACTTACAAAATATGCTGTTGGCGCAAAAAGCCGGGGCCGTGATATATCCTGCA
>CAZPBZ010000291.1:0-2171 GCA_964584765.1 uncultured Thermodesulfobacteriaceae bacterium | reverse complement strand
GGTTTGGTTCACCATCCCGGTGATCAAAAAGGGACAGGGCCTCCAGCCCATTGACCAGGTTCGTGTCCTGGATGCCCCCGGCTGGCGGCGCAAACACCTCATGACCCTGGAGCACTGTTACAAGAACGCCCCGTTCTTCCAGGAACACTTTGCTTTTTTCGAGCAGCTCTACACTAGAGCGCCTGAAAAGTTGCTTCACTGGAACATGGCCGGCATTGGTCACATTTTTCGCTCTTTTGATTTGCATGGCTCTTACTTGCTTCAGTCAGAGATGGGCGTCAAGGCCAAGGGAACAGGTCTGCTGGTTGCCATTGCCGAAAAACTGGGCGCAAATGAACTCGTGGCCCCCAGGGCAGGAAAGGGAAGGATCGACACCGCCTTACTAAAGGAGGCAGGGATCACTGTCCAATGGCTGGACTATCACAGGCCTGTCTATCCCCAGCTCTGGGGGGAGTTTATCAAGGATCTGTCGGCTATGGATCTTCTTTTTAACTGCGGCCCATACAGCAGGAGGATCCTGGAACGGGCCCAGAAATAGGGCATGGAATTCGATGAATTGTCAAATCGCATTATTGGATGTGTGTTAGTTCAGGTATGACACGGCTGATGAAATCAAAGCAGACTGTAGGGATCCACATCCACTTCCATTCTTACACTGTATGGTACCATGTCTGCTTTCCTTGATAGAAGACCGGTGCAAAGTGCCCTTAGATCCGAAAGCGAGGAGGACTTTAAGAGTATCTGCCACCGATAACGGTCTTTGATTTTTGCTCTGGGTGCTGGAGCAGGCCCCAGGACTTCAACTTGAGATCCACCGGTACTCTTAATACCTTTTGCGAGATTTTTTGCCAATCTTGCCACATTGCCCGTAGTGTCGCAGACTTGGGCCTTTTTTCGACCTGAGAAGCGAAGATTAATCAATCGTCCAAAAGGCGGATATCCCAGGGCCTTTCTAAACTTCGATTCCTTTTCATAAAAGGCATTAAAGTCATGGGTAGTCGCGCAGTCCAGAACATAGTGATCAGGCAACCACGTCTGAATTAAAACCCGGCCGGGCCGTTCTCCGCGTCCTGCCCTGCCCGCCACCTGGGCAAGGAGCTGGAAAGTCCTCTCAGTTGCATGATATTCGGGGAAATTCAGGGATAAATCAGCGCACAATATGCCCACGAGGGTAAGGCCGGGAAAGTCATGACCTTTGGTGATCATCTGGGTACCCACAAGTATATCAAGACGCCCTTTCCGGAAATCAAGGATAATCTCCTCCATATGCCTTCGGGCTCGTACTGTATCCCGGTCCAGCCGTGCGATCCTGGCACCGGGAAAAATCTCCTCAAGGTCGGCTGCAATTCTTTCAGTGCCATAGCCAAAGGCCTTGACCGCCTGCCCCATGCATTGCGGGCAGACAGGCAGAGCAGCCGATTCCATCCCGCAGTAGTGGCAGCGAAGTACCCCGTCTCTCTCGCTTTTCGTTCTTCTATTTTCGCGATGCCACGTAAGCGTGACCTCACAGTGGGGGCATCTGAACACATGTCCGCAATCAGGACAAAAAACATAGGTTGCAAAACCACGCCTGTTGAGAAACAGCAGGACCTGCTCCCCTCTTTCCAGGGTATCCCTTGTCGCCTCTTTAAGTTCTTTGGAGAGCCATCCTGGTCTTGCTGACTCTAATTTATGATGTTGATCCTTTTTCTCTTTTTTTCTGCGATCCACCACTACTACCCCGGGAAGAGACCGTTTGGCCACTCGTTTTCCCATGGTAGTCAACTGATACTTGCCGGAAATGGCGTTCTTAAAACTTGATACTGATGGAGTGGCAGATCCCAAAATCACTGTTGCGTCTGACATCCGGCCACGTAATAAGGCCATATCCCTTGCCTGGTATCGGAATTTTTCAGACTGTTTGTACGAGGGATCATGCTCTTCATCCACTACAATGAGACCAATATCGGATAGAGGTGCAAAAATGGCAGATCGGGTCCCGACAACTATTCTGCTTTCTCCCTTTTTTATCCTGAACCACTGATTACGCCTCTGGGCCTCTGCCAGACCGCTGTGAAGCACTGTCACCTCCTCACCGAACCTGGAAACAAACCACCCCACGGCCTGGGTGGTCATGGCAATCTCAGGCACCAATATCAACACGCTTCGGTTTTGTCTGACACACTGTTTGG
>CAZPBZ010000290.1:0-2182 GCA_964584765.1 uncultured Thermodesulfobacteriaceae bacterium | reverse complement strand
GGGGAATGAACGGTTACGTAGCAAGTATTTCTAATCGGCTGGATCTAGAACCCAACAGCTAATTGGAAGGTCGCGATGCTCTGGTCTTCCCTGTCACTATCTTGTCCGACATAGGTATAGTCCATGCTGATCTTGGCATTGTGTCCCTTGACGAAGTAGTTTAATCCTGCGGTTATGAACTCCGTATCGTCTTTGTTATCCACGTCAACTGCCTCATACCTGACATAGGGCTGGAAACGGCCCGGACCTATATGGTAGGGCAGGAGATGCCCGGCCTGGATGTACCAGTTCTTGGCATCGTCGCCTGCTGCCAACTCGGAGAAATTATGTGTCTGAGTGCAATTCTGAATATCAATATAGGCTGCTTCTACAGTTATGGCACCCTCTCCCAGCGGATGGTCAAAGAAGACATCCGCGGTCCATACGCGGTTGTCCTGATCCTCGTGGCCATTCAAGGTCAAATCATTCTGGGTATCATAGCCAAAGCCAAGACTCAGGACTTTTTTCTTTCCAAGATACGTCCCCATGTTGAACCAGCCTTTCTCAGGTTCAAGGAGACTGAGGGCCACACGACCTACAAAGCGGAGGTTGTCATCAGGATTATTGTCATTCTCAACCCCTTCAGAGACCATAAATCTGTACTGAAGACGCCCGTCCAGGGGATTGCCCCATATGGTCACGCCGTCATCTCGACCTACCTTCTGTGCATAAAAGATATTTCCGCGCACACCACCCTGCAGAAAAGGGAGATCTGTGGTCAACATGCACTTTGTCGAGGTTGTGCCGTAGTTACGTGTGAGGGGAACATACATCCTGCCGGCCTGAACCTTTAAGGCCTCGTTCAGCTTTAAGGTAATCCAGAGGTCCCGGAACGCAATACCGCTTCCAAGACCTACTGAAGGACTGTCCAATCCTTCCTGTCCGATCCGGTCGGCAGCTATGTGAGTAAAGAAGCTGAAATAAGGAGTTATATCACCCTTAAGATACAGGTAAAATCTCCGCGCCATAAAATCGTTAAGGTCTCCGCCATCCTTTTTCCCATGCTCCACATACTGGTACCAGACCTGGGTCCAAGCCCCGATTTCCCCCTTGAGCCGCGTGTCTTTAATTTCCTTTGCTACCTCCCGTTCCTCTTGCCGGCGTTGTTCTTCCACGACTACCGCCTCTTTCTGTATTTTTTTCGCCTCCTCTTCCGTTAGTATACCCTTGCTAATCAGAATATCGATCAGCGGATCTTGCCTATCGTATTCCTTGGCCTGTGGAACGCCTTGTTTTTCCGTACCAACCTGGTCATCAATTCCGAACTTAAATCCTCCCCAGGCAGAATTTCCTGCCCAGAAAATACAGACCATGAAAGCAAACATAATTCTTGCAAATCGATTCATCTCCTTACTCCTTTCCTTTTGATGTAGTTTTGCCTAAGATCCGAACTCATTCCGACCTATTGAGTCTGGATTGGCCATGACTTCCAGCTCCAGAAGGAGCCCTTCTATGCCTAAATTATATTTTTCAGCCACCTCCTCCAGAGTTTCGAACAAGGCATTGCAACAGATACATGTCCCAGCCTGTTTGTCATATTTTCTGAATACAGTCTCTGTTTTTCTGTACCGGTGAATAATTTCAAGCACAGTCATTTCAGGACGAATTTCACCGTTATGTAAGTTAGTTAACTTTCGATTCATTTCTTGCCTCAGAGAAGATCTGCCAATGCCCTTGGTATGTGGTGAATAATCTCAGTGACTTGAGTAGCCGGTGTAGGTCTTGCGTAGTGCCCGGCCAGGCGGTTTACCTTTGCCGCAATGACAGCGCTTTCATCTATTTCCCTGCCGGCGCTGATCAGAGCGGCCGCAATACCGGTCAGGGTATCGCCAGTACCACCTATGGCCTCCATTGCCTCATCTGCCGGATCATCAACTGTGGTCCGGACCCCCTCCCGATCGGCCAGGTAGTCCTTTTTCCCCTTGACCATAAGAAACCGCGAGGCATTCTCATGTCTGTAGGCCCGGGAGATCAGATCCGGAACACGATTTTCTTCATGGAGGATGAAGCCACGGGTATAGAAAGGGTGGGGCGCATTTTCATCCGCCAGAAAAGCCAATTCCCCGATATCAGGTGTGAAGAGGTCGTATGCCGGGGCCTGGCCGCTCATCTTGGCTGCATACATGAACCCGGCATCTGCAAT
>CAZPBZ010000289.1:0-2193 GCA_964584765.1 uncultured Thermodesulfobacteriaceae bacterium | reverse complement strand
CAGTCCCATGGCCGATTCTTCCCCAGCGTGTTTTAGGACCACCGGTTCCCCCCGTTCCGATGCTGCCCTCATTCCACTGAGCTGTTGTTCCACTTCCATAAGTCGATCAGCGAGTGCCCGGTTTTGCTGGCTCAACTCCTGCACCTGTTGATCCAAGTCCCCCCCTGCTGCCAGAGAATTCGGGGCCCACGAAATCATTGCCACTGCCGCAATGCACAAGCCTAACAACAGAGCCTTCAAGCTTTTTAAATACATAACTGTCCTCCCCTTCCCTAAAGTTGTTATGATTTACGTACAGATTAATTACTCTTTGATCTGTATCACAAAATACATTAATGTTTTTACATAGCAACAAGAAAATGCTTTGTCAAGGTGGTTTTTGAAAAACTGGATATTCCATATAAGATACAGGCAGCAAGCACCGAGTAGGCTGTTCGTAACACATCGTTTGAGGAATCCTTGACGTATATTAAAAAAAATGGTATCCGAGCGAGTCTGAAAGTACGTTTGAGTTCATGAGTTGGTGCTGTATGTCGGGGCGTGGCGCAGTCTGGGAGCGCACCTGAATGGGGTTCAGGGGGTCGGAGGTTCGAATCCTCTCGCCCCGACCAGTTATGTCGTATTTGATTACACTGCAAAAATCCTGTAGTTACGGTCCTCTCGGCCCACTTTCGCAGGTTCAGTGATGATCCTGGCCTTTTTGAGTGATTTCGGATTAAAGGACCCTTATGTGGGGATAGTCAAGGCAGTCGTGCTTGGCATCAATCCCGCCCTGCGTATTGTGGACATCAGTCATCAAGTTGCCCCACAGGATGTCATGGGCGGGTCCTTTGTCCTGGGATCGGCTTTTAGGGAATTTCCCCCTGGAACCGTCTTTCTCGCTGTAGTTGACCCGGGTGTCGGGTCTCAAAGGATTGGTCTCCTGGCCGTTACGGAGCGTTACACGTTTCTGGCGCCGGATAACGGTCTTTTGAGTATGGTGTTCCGATATTCTAAAAAAGTAACCTGCTTCAGTATAGAGAATAGTCACTATTTCAGGCGTCCGGTCAGTGATACATTCCACGGAAGAGATATCTTTGCCCCTGTTGCTGCCCATCTGAGCCTTGGAGTAGAGCCACACTTCTTTGGCCCTCCCTGTCCGGACCCTGTTCGGCTTTCATGGCCCGAACCGGTTATCAGGGACCAGTATATTGAAGGCGAAGTAATACATATAGACGGCTTTGGAAGCCTGATTCTCAACATACCCGCTGACCTCATCCAGCACAGGAAACCTGTTAGCAAACAGTTCAAGACCAATATCAAGGGGATGGAATTATCCATACTCAGCACTTATTCAGACGCGACCAAAGGTAATCCTTTGGCCCTTATTGGCAGCTCCGGTTTTCTGGAAATCGCTGTGAATCAAGGGAGCGCGGCAGAGGTGCTTGATGCTGGTGTCGGTGAACCGGTTGTTGTCTGGAACAAATATGGGATAACCAGATAACGAGTGTGCTTGAGTTCTTGTTCAGATGAGTAAATTCTCTATAGTTTCCTTCAGCTCCTTTATTTCAAAGGGCTTGGGAAGAATACGGTCGGCCTTTTTTTCATAAGCGAGTTCTTCAGCATGATATCCGTAACCGGTAATGGCAATTACAGGTATATTCGGATGATTTTGTTTGAGAACGGAGATGATGCCTATGCCGCTGACGTATGGCATAGTTATGTCAGTTATTACGAGGTCATAATCTCTGCCCTTAATTTCCTTTAAGCCCTGCAGTCCGTCACTTGCTGTAACGACCTCATAGCCGAAATAAACCAGGTAATCTTTCAGCATACTACGGACTTCCTGATCATCTTCGATAACAAGTATGCGTTTTTGATCTTGTCCCATTTTTCTACACAATCAGAGAATCTATTAGAGAATCTATTAATGAATGTAATACTCTTATCAGTAAATTTGAAAAAATTCTACAGAAAAAAATATTCATGGATTGAAGTTAATTAAGGTTATTTCCTTTTTCAAATTCAAAATTGTGTCTGAACAGCCTTTTCGTTCAGACACTATCTATATATTTATAGATTTGATGTCAACCTTTATACCTCTGCATTGCCCAATCTTTAACACTGATTTATCATGTCATTATGGAGCAAAATATTTCCAATATAGTCCGAGCACGCAGAACTACCCGTGTCATTTATGTTGGGGATGTGGCC
>CAZPBZ010000288.1:0-2196 GCA_964584765.1 uncultured Thermodesulfobacteriaceae bacterium | reverse complement strand
GACATCCATCAGGTGCCCTGAGGCGAGCCACAATCGACCTGAGTTCTGAAAACGCCTTTTCTGTATTTGAAGAACTTATCTTGTCCGCCATGGAATACTCCAAAAATCAACAGTTTCAGGTGCCAAGCAAGGCCATCAGTTCTGCAGGATCAAGTCTTTTGCCCAGGAGGCTCACTCCCCAGTGGAGATGCGGCCCTGTGGCCCGTCCGGTGGACCCGGCAAGACCAAGAACCTGGCCTCGTTCTACTTCTTGTCCCTTTTTGACTTTATAACTGACAAGGTGTGCATAAAGTGTGTAAAGGCCTTTGCCATGATCAAGGACGACTGTCTTTCCGCTTAGATAACAGTCTCTGGCCATGGCCACCTTTCCATAATTGGAGGCGAGGATAGGAGTACCTTCAGGGGCCCTTAAATCCACACCTGAGTGAGGGCTTCTGGGCTTATTATTGAATATCCGCCTGAATCCAAATGGACTGAGAATTTTGGAATTAACAGGCCATATAAAAGGCCTTTGCCAGTAAAGCTTATTTGAAATCTTGTTACATGTTTCTTTTACGGCCTTTTGATCGTTTAGCACTCGCTCCAGGACTTTCGGGGGAAATTCCACCATGCGCTCCGGTACGGAAAGACGTTCTTCCGGGAAGGTCCGTGCCATTATCCGGACTTTGTGGGAGTAAAGGCCATGGACATCAGGCCCTTGCCATTTGATAGTCAGGATGTGGGTCCCAGGCTTACAATCAAGACCTGCTCCAAGGAGTACAAAGTAATCCAGACTGGATGGGTCAAGGTGGTATGGGATTTTTTCTCCAAGAAACTTGACGTTAAGGAGTTTTATTTTGTCACTTATTTTTATGGTGGCCAGCGCGATGCCTCCCAGAGGGATCTTATCTGGTTTCATACTGACCGAAACCGGATACGATCCAGCCTCTACCTCCAGGTTGCAGCTCCAGATCGAAAAAAAACACGTAATAAAAAATATCAGCAGGTATGAGAAAAAACTTTGTTTTATTGATATCATCTAAATTGAGCGATTAGCCTTTAGCGGTTAGCTATTAGTTTAATGATTACAGGATGTTTTGCTATTACAAACCCTCACTCGTTGGGTGTTGTTTCTAATTAATGTAATACCTTGTTTTTTCAAAGCCAAACGCTAATGGCTAACAGCTAATCGCTCAATTTAGTTTCAGACAGTACTCTGTCCTGGTCTTTTCCAGTGGATAATACCTTGCAAAGTATAGCACCCTTTTCAGGTCTTATCAGTAGACGTTCACCTTTTGCCACCTGATCGGCTTGTTTTACAAGTTCTCCCCCGGATGTCCGATAAACCAAGCTGTAGCCCCTGGCAAGGACTGCAAGCGGGCTTACTGCGTTTAGTTTTCCGGACAATATGGCAAGGGATTGGCGTTTCCTCTCAATAGAGACCGATCCGGCCCGGGCCAAACGCTTAGACAGAGAGCAGGATTCGGCTTTGGCCAGGGCAAGCTGTCTTCCCGGTTCGTGTGCCACGAGCCTTTCACGCAGGTTCAGGTATCCATGCGACCAGAAACCAATCTTTTCTTGCATGACTCTTAACAGCCTGGCATTAAGGTCGTCCTGACGAAGTCTTTGCTCCACAAGTTTTTTTCTAGGATCCTTGAGTTGATGACGGAGTAACTGAACCGCCTGTTGATTAATTTTTAACATGTTGTGACTTGAAAGGATCATTCTCCTGGTGAGGATTGCGACCTTGTCCATCAGCTCTTCCCTGCGGGGAAAAATGAGCTGTGCCGCTGCAGTGGGGGTGGCGGCCCTGTGATCTGCCACAAAGTCTGAAATCGTGAAATCGACCTCATGGCCTACTGCCGAGACAACAGGTATGGTACAATTGAAAATCTCCCGGGCCAGGGTTTCATCGTTGAAGGCCCAGAGATCCTCAAGCGAGCCACCTCCTCGAGTGAGCAGTATGACATCACCTTTCTCAGCAACATGTCGGGCAATTCTCAGGGAATCAATTATTTCTCCGGAAGCCCCCTCTCCCTGAACACTTGCCGGGCAGAGTACGATGCTTGCCCCTGGATAGCGTTCCTTGGCATTCCGGATAAAGTCATGGATTGCCGCGCCGGTGGGGGATGTGATGACAAAGCCCCTTTGTGGAAGCAGTGGAAGCGGCAGCTTATGCTCAGCAGAAAACAGCCCCTCTTTTGATAGGCGGGCCTT
>CAZPBZ010000287.1:0-2200 GCA_964584765.1 uncultured Thermodesulfobacteriaceae bacterium | reverse complement strand
TGATCTCCTCACTTATGCAAGGCCTGCTAAGCTCAATGAAGAAAAGTTTGATACGGAGAGGTTTTGCCAGGAGATTAAAAGGAGTATTACTCTTTTAAAAGGTGGTGTGAAGTTTCACATGTCATGTGAAAAATTGGAACTGCGTCTTGACAGAGAAAAATTGATGCAAGTAGTTTTTAATCTGGTACAAAATGCCATTGATGCAGTGAGTAAAATCAAGGGGGGCGAGGTCTGGTTCAGCATGAAATCCAATGGCCCTGTTTTGATGCTTACAGTAGAGGACAACGGCCCTGGGTTGTCTTTAGACGTGAAGAATCGTCTTTTTGAGCCTTTTGTTACTACCAAGGCAAAAGGTACCGGACTGGGGCTTGCTATAGTAGACCGTTTGTTAGAGGCTATGGGTGGTGAGATTAGTTTCAGCGACCGCGAAGGCAGCGGCGTAATTGTTAAGATTACATTATCACACCATACCATTAACTCGAATATTGATAATTGAGGGATTGAGGGATTGAGCAGAGATAAAGATACCAAAACAGTCTATGTGTGCCGGTCATGCGGCCAGACTTCGGCCAAGTGGCTTGGCTGTTGTCCCGGGTGCGGAGCATGGCATACAATGGTGGACGAGCTTGTAAATACCCCTGTTAGAAAAGGCCGAAGTCTTTTCGCCGTGAGTCAATCTGCTCCTTTACCCCTGCTGGAAGTATCTGCAGACGTTGATGATGCCAGAATTTTCATTGGGATGAATGAAATGGACCGGGTGCTTGGCGGAGGGCTGGTGCCGGGCAGCCTGGTGCTGTTAGCCGGAGAGCCGGGCATAGGTAAGTCTACATTGTTGCTGCAGATACTTTGCCGTCTGGCCTCTAATCAAAATCAAAAAAAAGTCCTATATATCAGTGGAGAAGAATCATTGGCTCAGATCAGGATGAGGTCTGAGCGTTTAGGAAAGATCCCGGAAAGTCTGTGGGTTGCGTGTGAGTCGGAACTTGATCGGATTATTAAGATTGTGGAAGAACAGGGTCCTTCTGTCCTGGCTGTTGATTCCATACAAACTCTGTTTTGTAGCGAGATATTGTCGGCTCCCGGGAGCGTATCCCAGGTCCGGGAGGCCACTGCACGGCTCATGCAGCTTGCCAAGTCCAAGGGCGTGCCAACGATACTTGTGGGCCATGTGACAAAGGAAGGGGCCATAGCGGGCCCCAGGGTACTTGAACATCTGGTGGACACTGTATTGTATTTTGAAGGGGATCGGAGCCACACCTTCCGGCTTCTGAGGACTGTAAAAAACCGTTACGGTCCGACTCATGAGATAGGTGTCTTTGAGATGACTGAGGCCGGGCTGAAACAAGTTCCCAATCCCTCTGAGGTCTTCCTTGGTCAAAGGCCAAAGGCGGTTCCGGGATCTGTAGTCGTTCCGTGTATGGAAGGTACTCGCCCCATCCTGGTGGAAATCCAGGCCCTGGTGAGTCCTTCACACCTGTCAATGCCAAGGCGGACTTCAACCGGTGTTGATAGTAATCGTCTGGCCTTGCTCATTGCGGTTGCAGAAAGACATCTGGGTGTGGCACTTTATGACCGGGACATTTTCATAAATGTGGCAGGCGGGCTTAAGATATCAGAGCCGGCAGGTGAACTTGCCGTAATAATGGCTATGGTCTCAAGTCTTAGGGATGTTCCCCTGGATATGGACACTGCTGTCTTTGGAGAAGTTGGCCTTACTGGAGAGGTGAGGGCGGTTGGAAGGGCGGAATTGAGACTCAACGAGGCTGCCCGTCTGGGGCTCAGGAGGTGCATTATTCCTCAGGCTGGATCTGATCGTCTAAAGTTCTCAGATAGCCTGGAGGTCCTTCCTGTAAAAAGAATAGATGAGGCAGTGGCAACAATTTCTGAAGTCTCTTGACAGTCAGTTAACCCTGGCCTACATTCACGCATACTATTTGATATTGGCCTTGAAGCGGGTTGTCTTGACAGAAATGCCGGGGTTCAGCCCTTTATTTATTGATAATAGGAGATAGATCATGTCTGGAGACAAATTGATACATGTAACAGATGCAGAGTTTGAATCTCAGGTCCTAAAAGCTGATAAGCCTGTACTGGTTGATTTCTGGGCGAGCTGGTGCGGACCGTGCCTGGCCATTGCACCGGTCATTGTGGAACTGGCCGGCGAATATGACGGAAAAGTCGTGGTAGCCAAGATGGACGT
>CAZPBZ010000286.1:0-2230 GCA_964584765.1 uncultured Thermodesulfobacteriaceae bacterium | reverse complement strand
TCCCTTATACGATTAAGACTTTCAATTCTGTTTGTCTCTGAAAAGAACCCGAATATTTTTGAAATTATGTTATTCAATTTTTTACATTCCCTTAATTCTTGAAAATCCTTGCAATCAGCACATGTATCATACTCGTTGTCCATATTACATTTCCTGATTTTACAATTGAGGAAAACAGGCCTTTCACCTCGGCAACCCCGGCATTTATTACCTGTATACGATCCGCACTTAGAGCAGACCAAACCGCAACACGCGACTATCACATTTTGATTGTTCTCCGGCATTCCAGCCTCCCATTTCTTGATATACTGTAAACGGTCATATTTTGAGATTTCTTTATTATGTTTTTTGCCACTGATAAATCTATCTCCCCTATGGTCGCCTACTGCGGTCTTACCGGTATGGCCATGCTCAGGTATCTCCCATTTTCTTCAAACATCAATCTTTTATCTACCATCATCCTTAAAAAAGGCACGATCCTGTCCTCAGCTATTCCAGGGAAATGTGCCAGGATTCTTTTAAGCGAACGATGCCTCTGACAGAAAAGATAGATCGCCCTGGATGTTCCCACAAGGCGGTGCGTCGAGGGCTCGGCGCCAACCCGCTTCTGGCGTATGATCAAAAAGTCCCGGCCGTCCCGGAAGCTAAGGACGGGTGTGCGTAAAGGACCCCTGTGAAGTTCGGCATACTCCCTTTCCCATACCCTTACCTTTTTTTTGACTGGCTGCCAGATCTTTTTTTGAAGCCCAAGCTCGCCCCGATAGGCCTGAATCATAAAATTCATGGAGCTGAAAATATGTGGCGGGAACATGGCAGCATAATTCGGATGGTTGGAAACCGTCTTGATCCCAAAGGCACGGGGATCCTGCCATACAGGGCTTCCAAGACCGAGCCAGAAGTGGACAGATTTCAGCGGACGAAATGGCAGAGCAAACTCAAGATTCCGCAAGGTTTCCTCCACATCCAGAAGATCACTGCCTGGGAAATGGAGTATCAGATTTGAGACATTTACTATACCGAGTTCTTCGCAGTGTTTCATAATCTCCAGGTTCTGAATGGCCGTGGTCCCCTTGTTGAGCTTCTTAAGCAGCCTTGTGCTAAGAGCCTCAATACCGATCTGGACCTCGTGCGTCCCTGCGACCTGCATTGCCTCCAAAATATGCCTGGGGGTTGTGGCCCGTATCTCGGCAAACAGGCTAAAGTCCTTGTTCAGCTTGCCAAGCCCGGTAAAAATGTCTCCTGACTCCTTCATTGGAAGCAGATTATCCATAAAAGCCACAGAGAGTGTCTTATACTTTGTGGTAAGGTTGTCGATCTCAGAGACCACCTGCAATGGGCTCTTTGACCTGTAACCGCTCCACTGTAGATTGAGGTTGCAAAAAGCACACCCTGAGTATTTCGCAGCACCTTGTGGCCGACGCCACCAGCATCCCCGGGATATCTCGGCTGGCAAGGTTGGGAAAAAGGTCTTTTGCGGGCTGAATGTTTTGAGCAGATTGAAATAGTCATTGTAGTCAGGAGGTGGGAGATTACTCAGGCTCTCCATTTGGCTGAAGGAAACCGGGGTATCATTACTTGCGGCTTTTTGCGAGACAATCCCCGGAATAGGAGGTATCTCCTCATGGCTTTGGGAGTCTCTGAGATGACGAATCAATTGGCTCAGCGGGAGCTCGCCCTCACCATTGACCATAAAGTCCACTTCGGGAAACATCTGAAACAGGTTCCGTGTTGATTCTCCTGCAAACATAGACCCGCCTATCACAATAGAGAGATCCGGAAACATTCGTTTGATGCGCTTGATAAAATAGAAAGCGGATGTGAGCTGACAAAGACATACTGAAAAACCAGCGAGGCCGAAGGTTCCCCAGTCTGTGCTGTCAATAAAGGCATCTGACACCTTCTTAACCTGAGTGGCCAGGGTTTCGAGACCGGCCTTGCGGACAAGTGGGTTGCCGGAGGTCTCCCGGCGGAAGACCTTTTCTATATACTCAAGGCGTTCAGGGAATAGCAGGGCGGCATATATGGTTTCCGCCAGCCATGTCCTTTCAGAGATGACCTGATAGAGCCTGTAACCAATGGTCTCTGCTACCTTTAAATAAAAATGGTGTGCCTCCACCTCCAAATCGGGAAACTGCGTGCCCAGATATGCCTTCAGCGTTCCGAGTTGAATAGAGGGACGGCTAAAAAGAGACCATGGTGTTGAGACCAAAGCAATGCGATTCAATGGATC
>CAZPBZ010000285.1:0-2237 GCA_964584765.1 uncultured Thermodesulfobacteriaceae bacterium | reverse complement strand
CGTGCTTCTTTACGACATGGGAGACACATTTCTTGTTAAAGCCCTGACAGACAAGGGCGAGACGTTCCTGGAAAAGGCACAAGGTGGAAAAGAGGCAGATGAGAAAACGCTGAAGGCCGGTGAGGACTTGGCAGCCAAGGCTGCGGATAAAATAGGACACAAGGTTTCTACAGACAAGTTAAAGCACAAGGTGCAGACCGAGCTTTTTGAAGCACCATTCTGGGATGACGTGGCCTTTGCGTGCATTAATTGCGGCACCTGTACATATCTGTGTCCCACCTGCTGGTGCTTTGATATCCAGGACGAGGTGTTTAAAAAACAGGGGGACCGGATCAGGAACTGGGACTCCTGCATGTTTCCGCTCTTTACACTGCATGGCTCAGGTCATAATCCAAGGGCCAGGAAGGTCCAGCGGGTTCGCCAGAGGTTCATGCACAAGCTCAAATACTATGTGGACAAGTACAACAACGGAGTTCAGTGCTCAGGATGCGGCAGATGCGTCAGGAATTGTCCTGCGAATATAGATATCAGGCAGGTGTGTGAATTAATGAACGGCTTTTTACATAAGAATCAATAACATGGAGAGACTCTTGAAAAACCCGTACCTACCCTATCCGGTTCGTATAGATAAGATTATCACAGAGACTGAAGACAGGAATCTCAAGACCTTCAGGTTTGTGTTTCTCAACTCAGAGGATGAAAAGAAGTTCTTATACACCCCGGGTCAGTTTGCAGAGCTGTCTATAGCAGGTAAGGGAGAGAGTCCCATTGGCATTGCGTCTTCTCCCACAGAGAAGGGACATATAACCTTTACTGTAAATAAGGTTGGGTTGGTTACGACGCGCCTGCACAACATGAAAGAAGGCGATGTTATGGGCATCCGCGGGCCCCTTGGCAACTGGTATCCCTGGGAAGAGATGGAAGGGAAGAATGTTGTCATCATAGGCGGCGGTTTTGCCTTTACCACATTGAGATCCAGTATTATCTATATGCTCCATCCGGAAAATCGTGCCAGGTTCAAGGATATTTCCGTGGTATACGGTGCGAGGAATCCTGGCATGCTGCTTTACAAGGATGAGCTGGCAGAGTGGGAGCAAAGGGATGATATCCACATGCACATCACTGTTGACGGAACGGATGATCCGGACTGGAAATATAACATAGGTTTTGTCCCCACCATTACAGAGCAGAAGATTACCAGCGCAGATGATGCCATTGCAATTGTATGCGGCCCGCCCATCATGATCAAGTTTACTCAGCCTGTGCTTGAAAAAGTGGGGTTCCTTCCGGAGAGGATCATTCTCTCCCTGGAAATGCGCATGAAGTGCGGTATCGGCATGTGCGGCCGCTGCAATATCGGCCATGAGTTTGTGTGCAAGGACGGCCCTGTCTTTTCCCTGGCCCAGCTAAAGAATATGCCCCCAGAATATTAGGGGCAGCGCGGTTAATGGATCATGGCATAATTAGAATTGGAGGAATGCTTCTTCTTTGGTTAAAAAACGCTTAAATTTTTCATAGATGTTCCAAAAGTCTTCAACCGCTTCTCTCCCGGCCTCGGTGAGCTTTGTTCCCCCTCCCCTCTTACCTCCGACAGAAGTTTCAACAAGAGGCCGCCCGGCCTGGCGGTTAATGGAATCCACAAGCTCCCAGGCATGCCTATAGGACATGCCCATTGATTTTGCCGCCTTTGAAATGGAACCGAATTCAGCTATACGCTCAAGAAGCACCACCCTGCCATAACCGAGAAAGGTCCCGTTTGCACCTTCTATCCACATCCGTCCTTTTAATTCATAACCGCCTTTTCTGACCGCAGCGTCAGCCGGACTCAGGTCTTTGTTAGATGGCTTGAATCTGGGCCTTGTTTTCCTCCGCATTATAACGCCTCCAAGCTTATCATAAGATATTCATCTTGCAGTTCATGTCCTTGTCTTGACAACCGCTATTCCCAAATGTATATAACCATAAAACTGAAGCCATTCTTTTATAATACAATGGATCTCCCTTCATATGGTTTTTAACAACCCGGTCCCTGAATCAGCAAGTTATTTTGCCAAAAAAAGACTGCCAATTATGTTGCCAGGCTGGAAGTCTAAACCCTGCATAATCAGGCATGGGGGAATTGTATGCGAAAGAAAAGATGGCCGATGACGTTGAGGCAGACTGGTGTTTCTTCCAGCTTCAATATAAATTTTCCAAGAAGGTCCTGTAGGTTAGGGGAAGCATGGTGATAATCAATT
>CAZPBZ010000284.1:0-2241 GCA_964584765.1 uncultured Thermodesulfobacteriaceae bacterium | reverse complement strand
ACCGGCAAGCTATCCTGTTATATTTTTAATATATCTTCTCTGTCTGGAAAGGTCACCCTCCTGTCAGGGGCTGACACATCAGGACAATTGAATGGGCATAAAATAATTTCTGTTGAGCCATCTGTAAAACACAACCTTAATATCATCTTCTAAGGAGAAGCTATGACACACAAAATTCCTGAAAAAAAATGGATGATTTTGAAAACGGTCTTGAGTTTATTGCTTGCACTCAGCCTGTTCACTTTGCCTGGCTGCGGTCTCAACAAAGAAGATAAGGCCGTAATAAAACAGGGCGTAAAGGCTGCCGAGGAGTCGAAAGCAGCAGCATCCAGGGCAGAAGCCGCTGCCAAGCATTTAGAAGACTTGGCTTCTCGACTGGAATCATCTGCACAAAAGGCTGAAGAGGCAGCGGCAGCGGCAGCCACGGCAGCCGACCGGGCGGATGCAGCTACAAACAGGGCCGCTGAAGCAGCCAGCAGTGCTGAGACTACTGCTAAAAAGACAGAAAGAATATTTGAAAAGAGCCTCCTTAAATAAATTGAGAGCCGCGGCTCTGCTTACTAAATCTTCTATTCTCTGTCTGCCCGTCGTGCCACAGGCACCGGAATGCCGGTTTGTTCCCTGATGGCCTTCTTGATTTCTTTAAAGTTCACCTTAAGGGGGCCTATGGCCTGTTCGCAGGCAGAAATGCCGGAAAAAGCTGCTGCCAACGGGTCATCAATCTTATCTTCATAGTCTTGATATACCTGTAACCAGCATCTGTCTTCTGCCCATCCAACCTTTATTGGTTCATAGATGATCCGGACCAGTGTTCCTACCGGCACCAGCGGAAACAAAGAGGCTATATCTTCAGAATAAAGCCTTATGCACCCATGACTGACCCGGCGTCCCACACCCCATGGACGATTTGTACCGTGAATACCATAGGAAAGCCGTGAAAAACGTAAAATGTATTTCCCTAGAGGATTGTCAGGCCCGGGAGGTACCTGTGGAGGCAACTCAGGATCTTCCTCCAGCACGGAGGGTGGTACAACCCATATCGGATCCTTGGCCTTTCTGAACACAGTGTAAATGCTCAGCTCTGTGGAGTAGCCTTCTCTACCGACCCCTACAGGACATGTCCAAAAGCGGGATGGCCCCTCTTCGGTGCATTTGAAATAATACAGACGCATCTCAGCAAGATTTACTACTATTCCAGACGGCAAACGCTCCCTGGGCAAAACAAATACAGTGGGCACCAATACTTCGGCGCCTTCAGAAGGCACCCATGGGTCCATGCCAGGGTTTGCAGCTACTATCTGGTTATGCCCCAGGTCATGGTCCTTTGCTATGTCGAGCAGGGTTTGTTTGTGCCCTGCCTTTACTGTCCTCATTGTACCATAAACAGTTCGTCCCTCTTCAAGGTCAAAAACATTGAGAGCTTTGGCCTTTGGAACTGCCGGGATAATTATGAAAAAAACGAGGATTTTTATCAATAAAGCAGCTCTAAGCGGAGAAAAACTGAACATATTTCTTTGGTAATATCCTTGTGAGTCAGAAGGATTGGCGAAATTGGATTGAATATTGTATCATAGTGTTTATTCTAGTGCATGCATTCTGCTTGGGAAAAAAGCTACGGCCCATCCGACACACGCGGCCAAAAGTAGGCTGGATGGAACGGGATCTGTGAGCTGTAAAAATACCGGAGGTCAATATGAAACACTATTTTAAGGAAGCAGCAGTAAAAATATATGAAGATGCAAAGAGAGAAGGCCGGCTTATTGAGGGGCTTACCCTTGACAAACACAAGGAGCTTGCCGTCAGACAGGATGGGGTAATCCTGACACAAATGGGTTCAGTGGCAGTTGATTCCGAGCCCATGTCCCGTTCAGCCCCTCATACTGCCAATAACATTGATCACCCTTTTGGTGAAGAAGAAGAGCAATTGGCCCTGGAGGCAGTGGAGTATCTGAGCAGGGAACGAATAATATCACTGGATACCATAGTGGGGGACGGGCGGGATGGAGTTACGGTCCGATTTATAATTCCTGAAGTCTATGCCCATATAGCCTATGGTCTGAAGCTACTTCTGGACTATCCGGCTGCCAGGGTGGTGGAAGATCCCACTTACACCATTATTTTCTTTACAGACGAGGCATTTGAAAACAACAAGCACAAAAAGCTTATTGACAAGGATATTACCATCCGCCTCTGGATGGGAGAGAAGAGGGGCGAGCAGGTAAAGATATGCAGAAACAGCCT
>CAZPBZ010000283.1:0-2266 GCA_964584765.1 uncultured Thermodesulfobacteriaceae bacterium | reverse complement strand
TGTCAGTGGGTGGATGAAGTCCCATTTTTTTCCCCAATTTTTCCATACGGCTGCGTGCTTTGAGCTGATCCATTTGAGTGCTGAAATCCTGATATTGAGCACTGAGACGGCCTTCCTCTATCTGGAGGAGTTCTATGTCCTTTGCTATTTTCCGGGTCTCGTGAGTGGTCCAGAACCCCAGGATTAATAAGACGGATAGAGCAAATATGAGCGCAATTGTCTTTTGACGGATTATCTTGAGTACTTTTGAGAACGAAAGGCTGCTGCCAGTGTTGTTTTTCTGTGCCATCGGAACATATGAACGTCTCTGGGGTATTCTAATCGTTGCTGATTGAGGACTCATTTTTTTCCCTTCAAAAGCAGGTTCCGGCAAGATGCTCAAGGGTAGTTATATTAATTTTAACTGAGTTGCACCAAGCTTTATACATTGAGCAATTCTCAGCTTGGCGCTTCTGGCTCTGGGATTACTGTGCATTTCTTCAGGGCTTGGTACCAGAGGTTTTTTAGTTAAAGGTTTCAATCTGTTATCTTCTCTGAAAGCGATTTTAACCAGACGGTCCTCCAGGGAATGAAAAGAGATAATACACAGTCGTCCTTCTGGTCTCAGGCAAGACGGGAGTGAGTCAAGAGCCTCTTTAAGGTTGTCGAGCTCTCGGTTCACTGCGATCCGGAGCGCCTGGAAGGTCCGTGTGGCAGGATGAATTCGGCGTGGATGGTATTTCCTGGGAATGGAATTAGCAACCACTTCTGCCAATTCCGTTGAGTTCAGAATCGGGGCTGTCTTCCGCCTGTCATATATGCGTTTGGCGATTCTCTTTGCCCATCTCTCTTCCCCGTATGTTTGGATAAGCTCGGTCAATCTTTCAACCGGAAGCTTATTGACCATGTCAGCAGCAGTCACTGCACCAGAGGCAGAAAAATCCATGCGCATGTCAAGAGGTTCGTCCCTGAAAAAGCTGAAGCCCCTCCTGCTATTCTCCAGATGGAAGCTTGAGATTCCAAGATCCATGAGTATCCCATCAACTTGCCCTGTTCTATTGAATAAAAGAACATCATGGAGATGAATGAAGTTGCTGTGAATGAATCGAACCTTGTCACCAAATAGGGCCAATCTGGATTCAGCCTGTTCCATGGCCTCTGTGTCACAGTCAAGGCCAAGGACCATTTTGACTTCAGGGCACCTTGACAGTATGGCCTCTGTATGGCCTCCCAGGCCCAGTGTTGCGTCAACATAGACACCGCCGGGCCTCAACGACAGGCCATCCAGCACTTCGGAAACCATTACAGGGACATGCATGGTCTCCTTTTTAGCGGCTAATTCCGAATTTGGCGGTGATATCGCTGCTGTACTGGTCAAAGTTATCCCTCGTTTTTTGCAATTCTTTGTTCAAGTTATCCTTGTTTGATATTTCGAAATAAGTGAGCATACCCGAGAGAACCACATCCCTGGTCAGTCCTGCCTCTTCACGGAGTTTCAGAGGTATCAATATTCTCCCCTGGCCATCCAGAGGACACTCCGCTGCTGCTCCTAACAAATATCTTTTAAAGGCTACAACTTCAGGAGGTCCAAATTGGAACCGGCTGAAATGTTCTTCTATCTTTCGCCATTCCTCAAAAGGATAAGCTGCGAGGCAAGAGGGCAGGTTGGTGACTATCAACCGGCCATCGTATTTTGCCTGCAAGAACTCTCTAAAACGGGCTGGAATGCTAAGACGGCCCTTGGCATCCAAGACATGGGCCGACCGTCCTCTGAACATTGCTTTTACCTCTTTGTCCTACTTTATCCCACTATATACCTATATATTTTAATAAAGGGTTGCCTGTCAAGAGAATTAATAGATAATTTAGCCCAAAAATATCAGTATGTTATATAATAGAAACTGTGCTTTCCTATCTTTTTCTATAATTTGCTTTTAAAAATGATGATTCTTAAAAATTGAGACAGAAATATATAAATTACCTCTGATATTCTTATCGGATAAAAGTGCCATCTACTTGAAAATTTACAAAAATTTTTTTTGATTATTATCTGGCGATTAAAAAGAAAAGGGGTGGTGGTTCAAAGTGGGGGGGGCGGTTTGTGTTGAATCAGTAGGGGTTTCTTTTATGGGCTGGTATTTATGCTGGCGTTGGTATTGATTTACTGCCCTATTGTGTTCAGCCAAAGTCCGGGAAAAACAATGTGTCCCGTTATTTCGTGAAACGAAATAGAGATAATCCTTTTTTGATGGATAGAGAGTCGCCCTGATGGATTCCTTGCCCGGGT
>CAZPBZ010000282.1:0-2279 GCA_964584765.1 uncultured Thermodesulfobacteriaceae bacterium | reverse complement strand
CACACCCCCTGGCAAGTTCTATTAAAAACATATTGGAAAAAACAGAATCCGGGCTGAGTATCCTGGTGTGCGGGACCAAAGGAGTTATAGATTGGGAATTAGGAATAAAGATGGCTGGGACAACAGGAAAAGGAAAGCCTTGCTCATACTCCCACTCTACCAGATCTCCTGAGGCATTATAGAGAGGCCTGTAAGCTCTTGGGACATAAGTCCCTGGAATATTGTCCGCAAGCTGTTTTAATCGTTCAGTTCTTAAAAGGCCCTGGTCAGTGAGTTCAGGCAGACATGAGACAAAGGCCCCTGAAAGGGCCTCGAAATCGCCAAGAAGAAAAGCATCCACAAAAGGGGCTATGGGTTCAGGATTGATCTGTACGGCAATCCCCCCTGCCAGCACAATTGGTTCCTGATCCTGACGATCTTCAGACCTGAGAGACAGCCCTGCTGCTTCCAGGGCCTTTACCATGTTTTGATAATTGGACTCAAAGCTTACTGAGAAGAGTATGAGATCAAAGTCCTTCAGAGGTCTGGAAGATTCTTCCGAAATCCAGGGGGAATTTGGTGATTTGGTGATTGAGGGAATTTGGTGAGTTGGCACAAAAAATCTCTCAGCCACTACCCGGTCTTCGGCATTGAGCCTGGCATAGACCGACTGGAGGCCGAGATTGGACATGCCTACAGAGTAGACATCAGGGAAGATCAGGGCAATGGAGGTACGACCGGCCCACTTCTTCCGAATAGCGCCCTTCTCATTCCTCGGATTCCTGCTCCATCTTGGCGAGGTCTTCAAATCGTAGATCTATTCCCAGTATACCGACAATTTCATCTTCATAATTGCGGATCGGGCCTGACACTGTAATACAGAGGGCGCCAGTGATCCTGGATGTATAAAATTCACTGACATGGATCTCGCCATCCTTTATGGGTTCGATAAACCAGGGACGGGCGGAAAAATCGTTATCCAACTGGTAGGTTGCATATTTAGCCCTATCTTCCAAGTGAGTAAAGTTCTGGGTGATCTTGCGTCCGTCTGCATTCACCACATAAAGAAACTGAATAAAAGGATTATCGTCAAGGACCTGGGCAAAAACGGGCTTTGCTAATTCAGGATCCATGGATCGTATCTCTTTACGATCTATCAAATCCTCCACCAGATGGAAGGCCAGTTCATGGGCCTTAAGCTTAAGCTTGTCAAACTCGGAGATGAAGAGCTCGGGCAGGTGCCTTCTGGCAAGGATATGCATCTCTTCATTTGACATGGAGGTAACCCTTCCCTGCTCATACTCTCTCATAACCTGCTTATATATCCGCACAACTCCGGGATGACGTTTATCAACCTTTTGTTCACCATCCAGTTCCCGGTGTGCATTTATCCAGTGTGCAATGCCCGCTGTGCCGGACTTGTCGGAAATAATGACGGTTACCGGCCTGCCAAGGATCTTGCCTGTATCGAATATATTGTAAATTTCCTCGTTCTTAAGCAAACCGTCTGCGTGTATGCCCGCGCTGGTGGCGTTGAAATTCTCACCAACCAGGGGATAGTTCTCGGGAATATGTACCCCGAGTTCCCTCTCAAAATATCTGGCCATCTCTGTAATGGCCCTTGTGTCTGTACCATCATCAGTTCCCCTCAGGGCCATGCGCTCTATTAATACCGCCTCTATAGGAGTATTGCCTGTACGCTCGCCAAACCCCAGAAGAGTACCGTTTACAGCACTACACCCATAAAGCCATGCCGTAGTAGCGTTAATTACTGTTTTGTGAAAGTCGTTGTGGCCGTGCCACTCAAGGAGTTCTCCCGGCACTCCGGCGTCATCTATCATTGCCCTTACCAGCTTCGGAACACTCCTTGGAAGGGCCGTACCAGGGTAAGTAACGCCATAACCAAGGGTATCACACAACCTGATCTTAATATCTATCCCACTCTCTTCTCTCAACTTCATAAGCTCTATTGCAAAAGGCACACAAAAGCCATATATGTCTGCCCTGGTAATGTCCTCAAAATGGCAACGGGGAACTATTCCCAGATCCAGGGCTTCCTTAACTATTGCCAGATAGGCCTCCATGGCCTGGGCCCTGGTCTTTTTGAGCTTCAGATATATATGATAATCAGAGGCAGAGGTAAGGATACCAGTCTCTCCCAAGCCCATTTCCTTTACGAGCTTCAGGTCTTCGGCCTTTGCCCTTATCCACCCTGTAATCTGTGGGAAGTCATATCCCTTCTCCATGCATTTTTCCACAGCTTCCTTGTCCTTGGAGGTGTACAGGAAAAATTCAGACTG
>CAZPBZ010000281.1:0-2281 GCA_964584765.1 uncultured Thermodesulfobacteriaceae bacterium | reverse complement strand
CTTTTTTATGTTTTGATTTTAATGATTGGCTTATTGAGTGTCGATCTTCAGTTATTAGAGGGGTGAAATGGTCCAGCAGCTTATCTTTGGTTACAGGAGTTACATCAGGGGCGGCCTTTTGCCGCCAGGTATCAGGTAACCAGCTAAAGCGAGCCCCTTTCAATTCCCGGCCATCCTGTACCATTTCTTTCGATTCGGCAACCAGTAGACTATCATCAGGGACCAGATTTACAACTGCCGGGGAATGGGTATTTACAATGACCTGGCGTAATGGATTGCCTGGCCCGATTTGGCTTTTAACGTCAGTAGCGATATCCTGAAGGAGTTGTAAAATCGCGGGAATCCGCTCGGGATAAATGCTGTTTTCCGGCTCTTCCAGGCAGATAAGCCCGCTTGTTTTTGGATCTGACTCCAAGACAGCCAGTGCCAAAAAACGCAATGTCCCGCTGGAAAGTAAATGCGCCGGATAAACCGTTCCATTACGGTCAACTAATTCCAGAGTCAGAAGCCTGCGCCGCTCATCCCGATCAATTCTGATGCTGTAAACATCGTCGATCAGTTCAGATAAGCGGGCAGCAACCTTGTCATAAAACCAGACATCGGCATCCTCCTTAGATGTGTGATTTGTGTATTTATGAGAATGTGCAAGATAATATAGAGTTGCAGCCAGGTGAGAACCATCAGGGCCTAATCCTGCAGGTGTTGTAAATCTGTCAGGTTCACGTATTGAAGAAGGCTCCAATTGTAATAATTGCCAGGATTGCATTTCCCGGCGCGCTAAAAGGGCTGTTGGATTCTCAATGGTGTTTACAGTAGAGAGCACGGTACGCGGGAGATTTGATGTTGGAATAGTCTTTGTTTTTCTGCCCCCGCCTTCCTGAACTAATTTAATTATACGGTTTTTTCCTTGATATCCGGTTGAAATAAGAGGTGAAGTCCTTTTTCCCAGGACCGCAGACTTGCGCCAGATACTTGCTTTGTGGGGAAACCTTAAATGTTTCCACGCCTCGCTCAGCTTTATATAATCAAGATCTTCCCGAATTAGCTCAAGTGATCCAAAAGAAGGCAGGCCTTTATCCACCCGATAGGCCAAAACCACAATGTAACGCAGAAAAGTAATGCCGGCTTCTGTTTTCTGGCATAGATCGTCAATACCCTCGCCTGGAATTATCATCTCTGCTTCAAAAGACATTTCCTTGGCATATCTATCACCAATACAGTGGAAGAGGCTGCGTATATCAGCAGATCTTTCTCCTTCAGCACGAACAGATAAAGCGGCATTAACCAGCGTATCATTGGTCAGAGCACTTAGAAATTTGATAGCGTCAAACAGGTTGGATTTGCCAACGCCGTTTGCGCCTGCCACACAGGTAAATGGTCCAAAACAGACATCAACATCCACAAGGTTTTTGAAACCAGAGACCTTTAAGCGGGTTAACATAACTATTTTCCAGTCAATCTCTACAAAATCTCGGCATCCTTCATTCGCCGGTTTACACTTTTTTCGAAAAAGCGTATATTATCGAGCTGAACACATAGACCTATTCTATCAGATATGACTCGGATTAGAAGCATAAGGACCCTCTGTTTTGACAGAGGAGGCTCTACTTTTTTCTGACTTTAGTACGCTCTACAACCTTCCGGTAATAGATCTGATCCTTTTCCAGGTTGATGGGCCTCTTGCGTGATATGTTGGCCTTGGTTACCATAAGATTTATTTTCTGGACCTGCCTGTAACGCTCCTGTTCATCTTCCAGGCTTTCCAGCAGGTCTGTTGCAGTCTTGATTTCCTTTTCACTCTGGAGCTCCGGGGGTATAAAACCAGCATTCTTGAGTATCTTGTATGCCATTCGAAGGTCTGGAGGTATTAACGAGTCGTCTTCAAAGACCAGCGGTTTGCCTTTACCCTTAATGTCGTCAAGATCCCCTCGTTCAATAGCTTCCCTGATCCGGTTTTCTGCTATTTTATGAAAATTGAACATGGCCGGGCATTTCTCCAGGTTGTTAGCAAGAGAACCATAGGGTAATAATAATTTATAGATACCACCTTAAATCATTATAAAAGAAGTCGCTTGTAAAATACCAGATTTATTTGAGTGCAGGAAGTCTGGCTGCAAGTAGCTTATTATAAAATACGCTGTGTTCTATCAAAACAATGCTTTTAGAGCTTGGGTTAGAAAATTTCATACTCTTCGAAAAGGTATCTCTTTGCTTGTCAGGCGGGCTTACTGTGCTTACAGGAGAGACCGGTGCAGGCAAGTCCTTACTTGTTCAGGCCCTG
>CAZPBZ010000280.1:0-2286 GCA_964584765.1 uncultured Thermodesulfobacteriaceae bacterium | reverse complement strand
CCTGTACTTCAAGTGCCCGACAACAAAGCAGATGCGGTGCCCTGTGAACGCTTACGTGATTGAATGATTGTGGAGGAGTTATGGCAAAAACTTTTAATGTGGCAGTAGCCGGTGCCACCGGTGCGGTCGGCCAGACCATGATAAGGGTCCTGGAGGAACGGAATTTCCCTGTGGGAGAGATCCGTTTTTTGGCCTCTGAGCGTTCCGAAGGAAAGAAGCTCTCCTTCAAGGCAGAGAAGGTGCGGGTCCGGAAGCTTGATCACGACTCCTTTGATGGTATTGATATCGCAATTTTTTCTGCCGGTGGAGACAGGAGCCTCACCTTTGCTCCTTCGGCTGCCAAGGTCGGCGCTGTAGTTGTGGACAACTCGAACGCATGGCGTATGGATCCAGAGGTCCCTCTGGTAGTGCCGGAGGTGAACCCCCATGCTGTTTCAGGCTACAAAGCAAAAGGCATTATAGCCAATCCCAATTGTTCCACCATCCAGATGGTTGTAGCCCTTAAGCCATTGTATGACTATGCCCGGATAAAACGCATTGTCGTATCCACTTATCAGGCCGTGTCAGGCTCTGGGCAGAAGGCCATAGTTGAGCTTGAGGATCAGGTGAAGTCCTGGGCCGAGGGCAGGACTCTTGAATCCAAAGTCTATCCGCACCAGATCGCCTTTAACTGCATTCCCCACATAGATGTCTTCCTGGACAATGGCTACACCAGGGAAGAGATGAAGATGGTGAATGAGACCAGGAAGATCATGGAAGATCCTGAGATCCAGGTCTCTGCGACTGCTGTAAGGGTACCTGTGTTCTATAGTCACTCTGAGGCCGTCAATGTAGAGTTCGAACGGAAGATCAGCGCATCCAAGGCAAGAGAACTACTTTCCAGGGCACCTGGGATTAAGGTCGTTGATGACCTGTCACGGAATGTCTATCCACTTGCCCTGGATGCCGAAGGACAGGATCTGACCCTTGTCGGCAGAATACGGGAGGACATCTCCCAGGCCAACGGACTTGATTTCTGGGTGGTAGCTGACAACATCAGAAAAGGCGCAGCTACCAACGCCGTTCAGATAGCAGAGTTGCTGGCGGAGAAATATTTGTAGATTATTACAGAAAGGAGGTATGTCATGACGGAGAAAGCAGGTCACTATTCCGCGGATTTTGAAAAGGCATTGCAAGTAGGGCGTCCGCCCAATGTAGTTAAGCTTTTCCCCAACTCAAAGGCCCTGCTGGTGAGTGGTAAGGTCATTGACAGGGCGATGCGGGCCAAAGGCAAGGCCATGACTATTGCGGCTAATGGCAGAAACTATCTTGTCATTCGTGGCGTTTTGGCTGCCGCGCAGAGGGCCGACGCGGCTATACTAATAGAGATAGCCAGATCGGAAGGCGGTGCGAATGCCTATTGTGCGGTTAATTACTGGAACATAGCCAGACAGGTGGATCAGGTCTGCAATGAGCTGGGAATCACAATACCAGTAGCAATTCATGCTGACCACTATGGCATCAAGAAAGAAGAAGACGTTGAACCAGCAAAGGTAGAGATCCCCACCCTGTTTGAAGCCGGCATGACCTCCATAGCAATTGATGCATCACACCTTCCTGATGACAAAAACCTCCTTGCAAGTCTGCAACTTGCCCCCTTTGTCCCCAAATGGGCCGGGCTGGAGACAGAGGTGGGAGAGATCAAAGGAAAAGAAGGGCTTTCAACAGTGGAAGAGGCCTTATTCCTGATACAGGGTCTTAACGCCTATGATATTTTCCCGGACTGGATAGCCCTTAATAATGGCTCTACCCATGGTATCGAGGCAAGTGACCTGGGGATACAGGTAAAATTGACCGGAGATATCCACGAGGCATTGGCCAAATACAAGGTCTCCGGGGCCCAGCACGGCACGTCTGGCAATAACTCCGACAGGTTGAGGGAGATCGTCTCAAAGACCAATACTACAAAAGCCAATGTGGCCACTGCCCTTCAGATGATTTCCTGGGGTCTTGAAGTAAACGATTACGGGAATGCTGCAACAGACGAAGACGGGAATTTTATCAAGGTTAAAGGAGAAGGGGTAACAGAGGAACTGTGGGCGGAGATGACAGCCTATGCCCAATCCAAGGGCCTGAAGGGAGGTAACTACAAAAAATTGAACCTTCCTTTTGAGAACAAGCTGCTTGGACTATCCGGGGATATAAGGGAGAGAATGGCCAAACGGGTAGAAGATTTTGTCTATAACATGCTGGTCAATGTGTTTAACGCCCAGGATACCGCACCCCTGGCCATAGATGCCATACTGA
>CAZPBZ010000279.1:0-2292 GCA_964584765.1 uncultured Thermodesulfobacteriaceae bacterium | reverse complement strand
CATCTTCTGACTGGATATCTGCCATTAGCCATCCCTGACTTGCCGCGGCCCGGATCACATTTTCTTTGGCGGCCTCAGCATCTACAAGGACCACGATCTCCCCTCTTTTCATCGCGCTGATCTCATCCAGGGTCATCAGGACAGGTTGAGGACACGAAAACCCTCGCGCATCTATAGTTTTGCCCATCTGTATCTCTCCTTATGCAGTCTTTCTTCTCATGGTGAATCCGATAAACAGGCAGAACAAAAGTCCTATAATCACCGCGGCAATACCGTAAGGCCCGATTCCTTTGGGTGAGCTGGCCAGGCCGAAGTTGTGGGCGAATGCAGCCCCTGTAATCATTCCCAGGCAGAATACCGCAGCATCCCCATCCCCTTCGCCTGCCATGAAGAGCTGCCGTCCGGGACATCCTCCAGCCAGGGCAAAGGCCAGGCCGGCTACCATCATGCCGGCGAAATTCCAGAGGGCCATGGTATGGGCTACCGGCTGATTTTCAAATCCGGGGTGAAACTGACCCAAAATAAAGTTAGTGATAAAAGCAGCAATCAAGAGGGCCATGACCCCTGATAAAAGATGGACCTGCCTGAACAGGATAAGGTCCCGAAAGGCCCCCATGGTACAGAAACGGCTCCTCTGGGCCAGAAAACCCACGCCAAGTCCAACTGCAAGAGAGATAATAAGCTGGGCGTGCATGGCCCCAGGACCCTTGACGCTGTAAAAGAGTATTCCGCTTTTATCCTGTCCCTGGACTTGTGGGAAGATCAGCATCAGTATAAGGAACCCCAGCATAGTCAGGGATAAGACCCATCCTGCGGAGGTGTATGTCTTGTGAGAACGTCCCAGATCATATCCGGCCTTCATAAAAAAGGTGGCGATCCAGATGCCGGTGATCAGACCAAGCAGGCCAAAAATGGCATTTCCGTCTCCACCGGCAAGACGCAACATGGCCCGCCACGGACATCCCAGAAAGACCAATGCACCGATCATAGCAAAGACACCAAGCATATATCTCACTATGGGAGACGAGCCTGCCCGGGACCGGAATTCTCTAAAAATAAGCGCTGAAATCAACGAACCCAGAACAAATCCGATAATTTCAGGTCTCATGTACTGGACCACCCCTGCCCGGTGTAATCCGAGTGCGCCTGCAATGTCCCTCTCAAAACAGGCTACGCAGATACCCATGTTTCCCGGGTTGCCCCATTTCTGCAAAAGAGCGGCAAAGACCCCGATCAAGACGCCTACGCCTATTATTCCCCAGCGGGTTACAAAGTAATTTTTAGAAAACATTATCCTGATCACCTCTATTTGTAGAAATTGTTCACCCTAAAAGATTTTCCCTCATCCACTGAATGCAGGCAGGAGCGTCTTAAGGGGTCGTCATGAACTCCAGGTAAAATTGACGATAATCTTTACATCAGAATGATCAATAAAACAAATAGGAATAATCAATGCGAAACAAAAGGATTATTGGATTTGTCTATGATAGGAATTAACCGGGGAGCTCCAGCACATACTGGGCTTTGGCGAAGGGGGGGCGCTTTAAATTCCAGATGGGAGGGATAACTTATGCAGCCCGAAATCACGGGGGCTTTGCCTCCATAAGTATACTCGCATTTATGCCGCCAAATCCTGAGTTGCAGGATAATATAGATGGGCAATCCAAGGCGAGGGGTTTTTGTCCAGTTACACGGCCAATGCCGGATTCCGGTGTTGTCAACCCAACGCTTGGGGGAATCAGGCCCCTCTTCAGGCTTTCAACAGATAAGACCGCCTCGATTACGCCTGCAGCTCCAAGGCAGTGGCCTATTGCTCCTTTCACGGAATGAAAAGGCGGATTGTTTTTGCCCCACAGGGTTGTAAATGCGCATATCTCCATGGCATCGTTATGCCGGGTGCCGGTACCGTGGGCGTTAATGGCGCCTACTTGCCGGCGGCAATTGTCTGTAGCTGTTTTTATGGCAGCTATCAGGCCGCTTGCCTCCCTGTCCGGCGCTGTGATGTGAACAGCATCACAGGCCGCCCCCCATCCGGTTATCCTGGCAAGGATAGGCCAATTGCGTTTATGGGCCTCTTCTGTGGCGCATAGAAGCATGATTCCCGCCCCTTCGCCCAGGGAAAGCCCATCACGTCCATGATCGAAAGGACGGCAAGGTTGAGAGGAATGAGCCATCAGACTTGCGAAACCGGCCAGCACAAATCTGCTCAATATATCTATGCCAATCACCACGACAGTTTTTGCATCACCACTGATAATACTGTGTACCCCTTGGATTACAGCTATTGTCCCG
>CAZPBZ010000278.1:0-2321 GCA_964584765.1 uncultured Thermodesulfobacteriaceae bacterium | reverse complement strand
AAAAATTCAGTGATTGGGTATTTTTTGCAAACATGAAACAGTCAGTGTCAACTTTCAAAATGGGGATTTTCCAGTTCACTCCCATAGAAAAAGATATCCATGCCAACTGGAAAAAAGTTGAATCCGCAACCAGTGAAACTGCAGAGGCAGGAGGGGAATTACTTCTACTTCCTGAACTGTGGGCAACAGGTCCTCTCAGTGAAGCTGACAAGTACTTGGCCCATGAAATCCCCGAGCTCCTGTCCAAACTTAAAATTTTAGCAGAAACGAATGGAATCCACATAGTCGGTACACTTCCTGAATTAGAGGAATCAGGGGAGAAGCTCTTTAATACTACCTATGTGATCGGACCTGATAATACGTTTCATACATATAGAAAGATCCATCTCTTTGCCCCTATGGAAGAGGATTATGTCTTTAGCCCAGGGACCGACCCTGTTGCCCTGTGGATACCTCTTAGAAAAACCGAACCGGGGCTTGGCCTGATAACCTGTTTTGACCTGCGCTTCCCGGAACTTGTCCGCCATCTTGTATGTCAAGGGGTGGATTTAGTGCTCTTGTCGGCCCTATGGCCACTTAGCCGAAGACACCACCTGGAGCTCCTGATGGAGTCAAGGGCTGTTGAAAACCAATGTTTTATGGCTGGTGCAAATGCCTGGGGCATAATTGGAGGCACGGAATTTGGTGGAGGTTCCAAGATCATAGGACCCCGTGGGGAAATCCTTGCCAATGCCTGCGACGGAGAGACAATCGTCTTGGCTGAGCTGGATATGGATGAAATACACTCCGCACGGCAGGACTTCTTTACTGCACATGCACCAAGGTCCTGGTGGCCAAAGGCTAATCCGAAGATATTGGACCTGCCTTCTCTGAATACCGCGGTCAATCGAAGACGCAAGGCCGGCCAGCAGATGGTTTTTACCAATGGATGCTTTGATCTCCTGCATGCAGGTCATGTCTCATACCTGGAGTCAGCCCGGCACTTGGGCGACTATCTTGTGGTAGGATTAAACAGCGACAAATCAGTCAGAGAGATCAAGGGTCCGGAGCGCCCCATAAACCCCGAAGCAATGAGAGCGCACGTGCTGGCTGGCCTTGCCGCTGTAGACTATGTGGTGATTTTTAATGATCCCACCCCTTTAAACCTTATCCAGACCATTGTTCCAAATATCTTGGTCAAGGGAGCGGATTGGGAAGAGAAAGACATAGTAGGAGCCAAAACAGTAAAAAACGCAGAAGGCCATGTAGCCAGGATTCCCTTTGTCCACGACATATCCACAAGCCGCATATTAAAGTTACTGTAACCGTTCAGGGTTCAATGTTTGCTTGAAACTGAGTGACAAAAAATTGTCATCTTTCTTGTTAAGCGCCCATTTGTGTCAAAATATTGACTATAATTTTGTATCCTGCAGTCCGACCCTGGAAGTATAAGGTTCTTTCGTCCGCGTTTCTGTCATATTTCCATATCTGCCTACTCCCCTGTTTATCTGCTATTAGAGGCATTTATTATCTTATCACGTAAGGCGAGGTCAAAGACGTTTTTAATAACGCAACCCCCTGTTTTCTTAATAAAAACATTTAATAGTATGTAAGTTTGCGCTTGGCGCTTGATCAGTTCAAGAAATCACATACCGTTCATTGTAAAGTAGGGCGGAAGGTTAACTTCTATTCTCTTAAGACATACAGAGAATGCTTCTCCAGGTTATTGGTACAAGTGTTGCTTGTTTAAAGCATGAACATAATTTGGCTGGACAACTTACTGGAAGATCAGATTATGACAAAGGGGAGAGGAAATTAGGGCTTTTCTGTTTTCAATTGTTTTTGACTCAGTTCTGTCCCGCCCCCCAAAGTCATTTCGTTTCTTCTCAGTTCAACTGATCAAAAAAAGAAACATGCTGGCTGAGATGTCTTCATGAATCCCGCTGAAACACCAAAAGAATCGGAGATTTATTAATAGTTATGGATCAGGGATTTATGGACTTGGGACAATATATCTTGGATGATAGGAGAGAAAACCATGTTGTTGGTAACGTCAAATATCTCCGGGAACACCTCCTTGGAAAGTAAGCGAGTGCTGGCAAAGCCCGCGAGAATACCATTTAGAGATTATACTGATGCTTTTTTCGGCAACGGTCAATCACTTACGCAGGAGAAACGTGAAGAACTGATCCTCAAGTATTCTCCTTTGATAAAATACATTGCTGGAAGACTCGCCATGCGCCTGCCCCCAAACATATCCCAAGATGATCTCATAAGCTCAGGAGTCATCGGATTAATGGATGCTATTGAGAAATTTGATTCATCAAAAAAAATCCGTTTCA
>CAZPBZ010000277.1:0-2325 GCA_964584765.1 uncultured Thermodesulfobacteriaceae bacterium | reverse complement strand
GAGACGCATCCTTGTCGTTACGAGTATGTCCTCATCATCATCAACGAGAAGGATTTGTGCCCTTGAAGTAGTGTTTTTATCCACTGGTCTGATATTGGAGGTATTGGTCATTTACTTTTCTATTTCTATTGAGAGAGATATTTGAGTTATGTTAAGGTCCTGAATAATGAAATTATTAAAAAACGGCCTAAGCCTCTTTAACAAGCTTTTTTTTGGTTATTTGATACTTTCAGCTATTATGATACTACCTTGCGTGGTATCAATCTACAGCTTATCAGAGCTGGAACGTTTTGCGACGAGCGTAGCCAAGCAAGACTTGGAACTATCTAAAACCATAGAACAACTTAAAGCAATACCCCCTTCCATGGAAGCTGAAGGCCGTCGTCTCGTAACTCTATATAAAGAGGACGCCTACCAATCTCTTATGTCCCTGATCCAGGACTTTAAGGACAATTTGATCAGTGTACAAAGAGACGGTCCCAAAAAAATTATCCCCATTGTCAATGACATTGAGCTTAACCTGGGTAAACTTGAAAAGCTGGCCAGGAATGCCAATGCAGGTTCACATGAAAGTAGACCGCCTGAGATCACAGCTATTGAGGCCCAGCGAGAAGAGGAAGTCAAGACCCTGGTCTACAACATAATGGCAGGGCTGCATGACCTGGAAAAAAGCGTACAGCAGGCAATCAGTCTCAGATCTTCCACTATCTCGTCCCACAGCTCGCAGGCAATGAAAATAACTATATTGGTACTGGCCGGGGCCATCACCTTTTTCTTCGTTTTTACCCCCTTATTTCTGTATAGATACATAAAAAGGCCAATTGATCACCTTCGTCAGGGCACTGAAATCGTTGGTGAGGGCCATTTTGATCAGCCAATTAGTATAAAGTCTCGTGACGAACTGGGAAAGCTTGCCGAGGCATTTAATAATATGGCAAAAAGGCTCAAGGAACTGGACAAGCTAAAGTCTGATTTCATAGGAATAGCGAGCCACGAATTAAAGACTCCCCTGACTTCCATGATGGAAGCTTCCAAACTCCTTTCTGAGCCCAAAATAGGTAGCCTAAACGAAGAACAGCAGAACTTGGTAACTATATTAAATAGAAACATGAGCAGATTTCATGGCCTGATAGATGATCTTCTGCATCTTTCCAGGCTAAAGGCAAGGCTTAAAATTATTAAAAAGCGCCCTTCGGACATCACAAAGATCTTTTCAGATATAATCCAGACCTTAGAACCCATGGCCCGGGGGAAAAATCTTGACATAGAGTTAGTTCCTGTATCAGATCTGAAAAAGAATATACCGGTTGACGAAAAAGGACTATTTGGCGCATTTATGAATATCCTGCATAATGCCGTGAAATTTAGTCCGGAAAATGGAAAAATTAAAATCGTCCTGGATCACACCGATAATTATGGTGATAAGTGGTTAAGAATTGGTATTATTGACGCCGGCCCCGGAGTAGATAAATTTGAAACAGAAAAGATATTCGATAAATTCTACCAGATTCAACATATACGGCAAAAAGACGGGTCCGGGCTCGGTCTGGCAATTGCCAGGGAGATTATCCTGGCCCATGGAGGTAAGATTTGGGTAGAAAGTCCACCACTGGAAAGTGTCGCAGTTTTACCAGGAAAAGGGGCTGCTTTCTGGTCTATTTTGCCATATTCTTCTTGACGTTGCTTGTTGGATGTTCAGACGTATTCCACAATGTCCAATGGAAGCAGGCTACTCTACACCTGAGAAATGATCAGGTTGATGAGGCCGTTTCCAACCTGAAGCTATTGCTCAACGAGCATAGTTACGCATGCAGGGCGGCATTTTATCTATTTGCCTTTGATGGAGCCAAAGATGAATACATCAGGATCATGCGCTCTGAAGCCTGTAAGTATGAAATACCCGGAGAGGCAAAGCTGCTGGAAGAATTTCTGTCCACTGAAGAAAAATTCCTTCAGTTGAAATCAGAGTATAACAAGCAGCAATCCAGTGTTAACAACCTGCGGAAAGAGACACAAAATCTTGAAAAGGAACTAAGCCGCCTCCGCTTCGAGTTGCAAAAGATGGAAGAGATCCGGCGTGAAACGGAGAAATGGCGAGTTCAGTAAATTCATGCCGCCAATGGTACCTTCACAACTGAATTATCCAGAAAGTGACAATGGGTCTTGACAAGTTTTGGCTAACTCAGTATGAAGAGGGGCTTTCTTTTTGGGGCGACTCACTTTTCTTTATCATAGGGAAAGAGGAGAAAGCCTCTTTTATTTTTTAAAAGAACAATTTTATAGAAGTAACATTAAGAGGAGTATGCGGATGCCGACTATCAATCA
>CAZPBZ010000276.1:0-2340 GCA_964584765.1 uncultured Thermodesulfobacteriaceae bacterium | reverse complement strand
ATTTAATATCCCTTGCACGTATCTGTTTTTCCATGGTTATTGCTCCTTAAATTATTACTTATTTTGTAATTATTGTAATTACCTTTTGTTTTAAAGTCAAACGTAAAATCAATGTATTTTTCACATCTGCCAAGCAGTCTCAATCCCTTCTTAATCAGGTCTCAGCTCAGAACTAATATAATTGTCACAGGCTCTTCAGCCGGGGGTCACCTGGTCTTTCCCACATGCACATATTCACCCAGTCTTGATATACGGCCAGAGCGGAAATTATGGCGGTTCGGGTTGTTTAGTCAGACACAAATGCTTCCTCTAATGGTTTGGGAGCCTTGACACAATTAACCTTGACCATTAAAAATCCGCTTCATGGCAAATGTAAAAGATCTCTGCTTTGATAAGGGAAATGGACTACTGCCTGTAATAGCCCAGGACCATGAAACAGGTGAAGTACTCATGCTGGCCTATATGAACAGGCAGGCATGGGAAAAGACACTGGAGACAGGCAAAGTCCATTACTGGAGCCGCACAAGGAACAAATTGTGGCTCAAAGGTGAGACCTCCGGCCATGTTCAGTTACTGAAGGCTGCCTACGTGGATTGTGATCTGGATACAATACTGGTAAAAGTGGAACAGTTTGGCGGTGCGGCTTGCCATAAAGGCTACAGGAGCTGCTTTTATCGAAAAGTCCAGGGGGAATCCCTGGTTATTATTGGAGAACCTGTTTTTGATCCTAAGGAGGTTTACAAAAAGTGAACCAACTGAAGCTGGGTATCCCGAAGGGAAGTCTTGAAAAGGCAACAATTGAGCTCTTTGCAAAGTCAGGGTGGCGTATAGATGTCCATCACAGGAGCTATTTTCCCAGTATAGACGATCCCAGTATCGCCTGCAGCATCTGCAGGGCCCAGGAGATGTCCCGTTATGTTGAGCAAGAAATCCTGGACGTCGGCATTACAGGCCGTGATTGGATCCTGGAGAATGACTCGGATATAATAGTTGTAGCAGACCTGATATACTCCAAGGTAAGCAAACGCCCTGCCCGATGGGTCCTGGCCGTACCAGCCGACTCTCCTTATCGCTCTGTTAAGGACCTTGAGGGCAAGAAGATAGCCACAGAGCTTGTCAACTTCTCGAAGCGTTATTTTTCAGAACAGGGAATAGATGTAAGTGTTGAGTTCTCATGGGGGGCCACCGAGGGCAAGGTTGTCTCCGGGCTTGCCGACGCCATTGTTGAAGTAACGGAGACCGGGAGCACCATCAAGGCCCACGGATTGGTGATCATAGAAGAGCTGATGGAGTCCAACCCCCAGTTGATAGCCAACAAACATGCCTGGGAAGATCCCTGGAAAAGGAAAAAGATTGAGCAGATATCCATGCTTCTGCAGAGCGCATTGCGGGCGGATCGTCTTGTGGTGCTCAAGATGAATGTTCCCAAGGAAAAGCTGCAGCCAGTGGTGGATATACTGCCCAGCCTCAATGCCCCTACGGTTTCTACGCTGTATAAACAGGAGTGGTGCTCTGTGGAGACGGTAATAAACGAAGCTGAAGTGAGGGAGCTTATCCCACGGCTGATGGCCGCAGGTGCCCAGGGAATCATAGAACATTCCCTCAACAAGGTCCTCTAGATCCGGTGACAGTCAGAATCACCAAGACTGCCTTTGTTACAAGCGTCTATAAGCTCTCCCAGCTTCCATCGCCCAGCTTACCGGAAGTGGCCTTTGCCGGCAGGTCCAATGTGGGCAAATCCTGTCTTCTGAATCGCCTCCTGGGGAGGCACAACCTGGTAAAAGTCAGCTCAAGGCCAGGTTTCACCCAGTCTCTGAACTTTTTTCTGGTCAATGATTCTGTTCACTTTGTCGATCTCCCGGGCTATGGGTTTGCAAAGGCTCCGAAACACGTTCAGCAAAAATGGCACAGGCTGGTAGAGGGCTATATCGAGGCCAGAAAACCTCTTAAGGGCGTGGTGTGCATCTTTGATATGAGGCGGGTTCCGGACCAGTTGGACCTTGATCTCTTGGACTATCTGCATGCCCTGGGAAGGCATGTCTGGTTAGTGCTTAACAAGGCAGATAAAATCTCTCAGCCCAAAAGGCAGAGGCAGGTACAGGCTATCTGCCAGTGGCTTCCTGAATTTATTGATAAACCTCTGATTATTTCTGCCCGAACAGGAGAGGGTGTTCAGTCCCTGCTTGAAACGATTTGGCTGCGGATGGGGCAAGTCTGAGGGTTTTTCTTTCTAAAAATTATGGTGCCGAAGGCGAGAGTCGAACTCGCACGGGCGCAAGTCCCACGGGATTTTGAGTCCAGCGCGTATACCAATTTCACCACTTCGGCAATGTATTTTCC
>CAZPBZ010000275.1:0-2351 GCA_964584765.1 uncultured Thermodesulfobacteriaceae bacterium | reverse complement strand
AAGCTTTACGAATTCAGGGGTCTTGGTCAGATGAACCGCCTTAAAGGTAAAGAAGACCATGGTCTTCATGCCTGCCCGCACGGCAGCCTGAGTAACACCCAGAACATGCCTCATATTCTGGGGGGAAGTCACGAAAATTCCAAATTTGTTCGGATCAGCAGACATCTGCATTATCCTCCATGTGATATTTGTAGGCCGGCCACAAACAATTGAAACCAGAGGGCACAAAGACCCTCAATTGTTTGCATGGCTTGACCGAGAGGCTAAGTATTAACCCTTTTTTATGTAGAAATGTAAAAAACCGGAGTCTTCCTTCTCTCCAAGGTACTCATGACCGGCACGCTCACACCATCCGGGGATATCATTACGGGTTCCCGGGTCAGTACCGAGTACCTCAAGGATTTCACCTGATTTAACCTTGCCGATCTCCTTTTTTGTCTTCAGAATGGGCATTGGGCAACTAAGTCCTTTGCAATCCAAAGTGTGGGCTACTGTTAGGCCGTCTGGGGCAATCTTGCTCATAATTCCTCCTCTTTTTTATATAATTATAAAGATTTTTAAGACATCAGCTCACATATGCCGAGCCTACGTATTTTGATCACCATGATATCACCCGTCATCGGGTGACCATGTTCGCCTGAAAAACTATTAGTAACTCCGCCAACTTTCTGTAAAATAAACTCGTTGCATCTTTTTTATAATACAAATAATGTCTAAAAAACTTGCATCACAGAAAAAAGGCGATAAAAAAGATTAACACATATCCTAAAGTAAAAAACTAAGAACCATGTGATCTGTACCAAACTTCATTTACTGTGTCAAGCTTTCATTGAATGGCCATTCACACTTAAGGTCCAAGCTATCTTGTTGATTTAAATATTGAAATAAAAGCATACTCCAAGGAGAATATCACATGCTCTTAACTATTAAAACTATTACTCTGTGCCTGCTGATCACTTTTTCAATTATTCTTATCATGCCCTTTGGCTCTTTGGCAAAGGAACTTATTCCCGGGCTGAACAAGGCCCGGCTTTCTAACGGACTTACTGCCATTGTGCAAGAAAACCACCGGGCGCCCGTGGTAGCCATACAGGTGTGGGTTCAAGCAGGCAGTGTCTATGAAACCGAAAAGGAGAGAGGCATTACTCACTTGATCGAACATATGATCTTCAAGGGCACAGAAAAAAGAGGGCCTGGAGAAGTGGCAAAGGAAATAGAATCTGTCGGAGGGTCCATTAATGCTTACACATCTCTTGATTATACAGTCTACCACTGCGTAGTCCCGAAACAGTTCCTGAACAATGCCCTGGACGTACTTTCCGACGCGGTATTTCACTCATCATTTGATCCCGAGGAGTTAGAGCGAGAGAAAAAAGTGGTGCTTGAAGAAATAAGGATGAGAGACGACAGGCCAAAGGCAAGACTTTCCAACTTATTAATGGAGACAGCATATAAAACACACCCATATGGACTCCCTGTGATCGGCTATCCTGAGACGGTCGAGTCTTTTGGACGCAAAGACATCCTGGCCTATATGGAAAGGAGGTATAGACCCTCACAAATAGCCGTTGTTGTTGTTGGAGACGTTGCGGCATCTCAGGCCCTGGCCGGTATCCAGAATACCTTCGGATCAGTAACAAAAAAAGAGCCTCAGGAATTCACCTATCCATCAGAGCCGCGGCAGGACGCCCCGAGGATCGCTATGGAGGCAATGGAAATCCAGGAAGGCTATCTGTCTGTAGCGTTTTCAGGACTGCCCAGCTTCAATGACCCGGATGTGCCTGCCCTGGACGTTTTAGCTGCCCTGCTTGGAAAAGGGGAGAGCTCACGCCTTACCTCGTCTCTACGAAATCGTCTACAACTGGTCCATAACATTGATGCAGAAGCATTTACACCGGCAGGACCGGGAATCTTCGAGATCACCGCCTCTCTGGACCCGGAAAAGACACAGGAAGTATTGCCGCAGATCTTCCATGAGATCTTCCGCATAGAGAATGAGGGAATCATTGAGGAAGAGCTGGAGCGCGCAAAAGTCCAGGTAGAAACGGATTTTGTCTACAGCCAGGAGACCATGGAGGGAGAAGCAAGAAAGCTTGGTGTCTTTGAGACCCTTTCAAAGGACCCTCATGCAGAAAAACTCTATCTTGAGAAGGTCCGGGAGGTGACGGCCCAGGATGTCCAGCAGGTTGCCGGGCAGATTTTCAGACAGGAAAACATCAGTGTGGCCATGGTAATGCCTGAGGATCGCCTGCCTGAGCTTACGAGCCAGGAACTGGGCGTAATGGTCCAGGAGGCGGAACTCCTGGCCAGGGGAATAGAGTCTGATGGCGGCACTCTTATCCGCCCTGTCA
>CAZPBZ010000274.1:0-2396 GCA_964584765.1 uncultured Thermodesulfobacteriaceae bacterium | reverse complement strand
CATGGCGCTGACACGCCCGGCACTGATAATATATAACCTGCTCCAGGTTGCGGCCCTGCCGTGGCTGGGTCCTCCGGCCCTGCTATGTCTTCTTTCCAAGTCCAAGTACCGGGGTCACTTGGCAGGAAGGCTCGGGAGGCTTCCCGACCTGTCTCCCCTCAAAGGGCGGTTCCCCAGGATATGGGTTCATGCCCTGTCAGTCGGGGAAGTAAATGCAGCGTCGGCCCTGATAACAGCCATCTCTCAAAGATGGCAAGGGGCAGGGATAATCTGCTCCGCCACAACAGCTACAGGGCTAGCTACCTTTAAAAAAAAGCTGGGCCGTACCGCCCATGTGATCACTACGGCTCCTTTTGATCTGCTACCTTTGGTAACCAAGGTAATAAAGGCAATATCGCCTGACTGCTTTATTCTTGTTGAGACAGATGTCTGGCCTAACTGGATATGGAGCATGCAACATTCAGGTATCCCCACAATGCTGGTGAACGGGAGCCTGTCTTCCCGTTCAGCAAAGAGACTTTCATATCTGGGGCCGGTAAAAGACATACTGTATGGAGGTTTTGATCTGCTCGCCATGCAGTCACCTTATGACAGGGAACGGCTTTTGAGACTTGGTTTTTCCACGGACAGAGTGAGTGCCCCCGGAAACCTGAAATACGACCTTGAAGTGCCCCAAATTGTTGAATCTGAAAAGGTCCTTCTCAGAGAGGCCATAGGCCTTGAGCCCACAGCACCGCTTTGGGTGGCAGGAAGCACACACCATGGAGAGGAAAATCTGATACTTGCTGCCCATAAAGGCCTTAAACAGGTATTCCCGGGGCTTCAACTCCTCCTGGCCCCAAGGGACCCGAAACGTGGACCGGAACTGGAATCCCTGGCAAGGGAGATGGGATTTAAGGCCGTGAGGCGCAGCGAGGTTGATAAGTCCGGTGATGTAGACATAGTGGTATTGGATACCCTTGGAGAGCTTCTAAAGTGCTACAGCCTCTGTGATGTAGCATTCATAGGGGGGACCCTGGTGAATATCGGAGGCCATAATCTCCTTGAGCCCGCGGCCTATGGAGTTCCGGTGCTCTTTGGTCCCTATGTTGAAAGCGCTCGTACGATAGCTGAAGATCTTCTGGCCTGCGGAGGAGGCAGGCAGGTGTCAGGAAAAGAAGAATTGCAAGGGGTGCTAAATAAGCTCCTGGGAGACATTTCTGAGCGTAGAAACATGGGTGGCAGGGCAAAGGACCTTTTACAAAAAAACCAGGGCGCTGTCTCCAGATATTTGGATCTTGTAGCAAAAGCACTCGGGAGAATTTAGTGATTGGATGATTTATGTTGAACGACAAAACCTTATCACTGCTCTTGGCCCTTGGTAGGCCCCTTTCGCCCGCATACAGCGCCCTGATGAAGGCCAGGGCATGGGCGTACAGGAGAGGATATCTTGCCACAAGGAGGCTTTCGTGTCCTGTGATAAGCATAGGCAATCTTTCCCTTGGCGGGACAGGAAAGACCCCTCATGTCCTGGCTGTAGCCAATTGGCTGAAGAGCCGGGGGATCAGTCCGGCTGTTGTGAGTAGGGGGTATGGAGGAAGGGCAGGGCGTGGTCCCCTCGTGGCCTCTGATGGTACGAGTGTGCTGGTTTCCTCGCGGGATGCCGGGGATGAGCCTGTGATGATGGCCGAGGCCCTTTCGGGTATCCCTGTTGTAGTTGGTTCAGACAGGTATGCTGGTGGAAAGCTTGCTGTAGAGCGCTTTGGTGTACAGGCAATCGTCCTTGATGACGGTTTCCAGCATATGGCCCTTTTCCGGGATGTTGATCTTGTGCTGCTGTCTGCGATAAATTTTTTTGGGACGCGATGGGTGTTTCCAGGGGGTGATCTGAGAGAGCCTGTTTCAGCGCTTTCCAGGGCAACCGCGATTCTGCTGACTAAGGCAGATGCACTATCTTTCGCTGACCAGGAGATAGGTAGGCGAGAGCTTCAAGCAATGGTCCCGGGTCGGCCTGTATTCCTGAGTGAGATGCGGGCCACGAGATTTCTTTCAATGGAGGGGGAAGTTGAAACGCCTGACGCGCTGGCAGGTGAGCCACTATTTGCTGTTTGTGCCCTTGCCGGTCCTGAATTCTTTTTTGCAATCCTGGAGAATCTGAAAGCGGATTTAAAGGGTAAAGTAGCTTTCCCTGACCACTATTCATATAAAAAGAATGATCTGAGCAAATTGATGGCACAGGCCGGGAAGCAGGGAGCAAAAGCCCTTGTGATTACACATAAGGACAGGGTGAAGATAAAACCGATCTGGCGTGAACTTGCAGCCAATGGTGAAAAGCCCCTTCCTGTTTGGGTATTGGAGATAGAGGCAAGGCCCGAGGAAGGGCTCTGGAATATGCTTGAATCAAGTCTCAATATTGG